>JACCYD010001176.1 GCA_013696695.1 Deltaproteobacteria bacterium
TGATCGGCGTGTTCGGGCTCGGCGCCTCCCTGGCCGCCGCCGGTGCACTCGCAGGTGGCCGCATGGCACTCCTCGGCACGCTCGCCGGCATCTGCGCGCTCGCGATTCCGTGCATCCTGTGGGGCGCACCGATCGCGACCACCGCGATCTTCTTGCTCGGCGCCGGCCTCGCGCTCGCGCAACGTGCGCGATTCACCGATCGCCTCGCCGGCGGCATGCGCAAGCACCGCACCGCGCTGTCGTTCCTGGCGCCGGCCGCGGTGTCGATGCTGATGCTCGTCGCGGCGCCGTTCGTGATCGGCCTCGTGCTTGGCTTTTACGATCACAACGATGGAACGTGGACGTTCGTCGGACTCGACAACTTCGGCGAGATCCTGTCGGGAGGCGGCCGCCCGCTCGACGATCCATTGAACTTCTGGTTCATCCTCGGCGTGACGGTCCTGTGGACGATCGCCAACGTCGCGCTGCACGTCACGATCGGTGTCGTGCTCGCCCTCGCGCTGTCGCGGACGTGGCTGCGCGGCAAGGGCGTGCTGCGGATGTTGTTCATCCTGCCGTGGGCGGTGCCGAACTACATCACCGCGCTGATCTGGAAAGGCATCTTCAACAACGAACACGGCGCGATGGCGTCGATCCTCGACTACTGCGGCCTCGAGAACATCGATTGGTTCGGCTCGTGGGCGACCTCGTTCTCCGCGAACGTGATCACCAATACCTGGCTCGGCTTCCCGTTCATGATGGTGGTCGCGCTCGGTGCGCTCGAGACCATCCCGAAGGAGCTCTACGAGGCGGCGTCGGTCGACGGCGCGAGTGCGTGGCAGCGATTCCGCCACATCACGCTGCCGCACTTGCGTCCCGCGCTCGGGCCCGCAGTCGCGCTCGGCTCGATCTGGACGTTCAACATGTTCAACGTGATCTTCCTGGTGTCGAAGGGCGACCCGGGCGGCTCGACGAACATCCTCGTCACCGATGCGTATCGCTGGGCGTTCGAGCGTGGCGAGCGCTATGGCATGGCCGCGGCGTACGCGACGATCATCTTCTTGATCCTGCTGCTGTGGACCGTGTTCGGCTCGCGCATCGTGCGGAGCAAAGGCAGTGACTCGTGACCGGACGCCGCCCGCACTGGATGTGGATGCTGCTGATGCACCTCGGCTTGATCGTCGCGGTCGCCGTCGTCCTCTACCCCGTCATCCTGGTCTGCAAGACCGCCTTCGCGCCCGGCAGCCAGCTCGGCCTCACCGCCTCGCCGATCCCCGATGGCATCTCCACCGAGCACTTTCGCGATCTGTTCGGCCAGGAGGCGGGCGGCGAGCTGCTATTTCTCCGCCACGCCGCGAATTCGCTGATCGTCGCGATCCTGACCACGATCGTCGGCGTCGCGCTGTCGACCACCGCCGCGTACGCGCTCTCGCGCTTTCGATTTCCCGGCCGCAAAGCGGGCCTGTCGATGTTCCTCGTCGTGCAGATGTTCCCGGCGACGCTGCTGCTGCTGCCGCTCTACGTCATCCTCAACAACCTCGGCCTGCTCAACTCGATCGCCGGCCTCGTACTGGTCTACGCGACGACGGCGATTCCGTTCTGCGTGTGGACGCTGAAGGGCTACTTCGATTCGCTACCGCGCGAGCTCGAGGAAGCGGCGCGCATCGATGGCGCATCGCAGTGGATGATCTTCCGCAAGATCATCTTGCCGCTCGCGCGTCCCGGCATCGCCGTCACGGCGCTGTTCTCGTTCATGACCGCGTGGAACGAGTTCATCATGGCGTCGACGTTCATGACCAACCAGAACCGGTACACGCTGCCGGTGCTGATCCAGCAGAGCGTCACCGAGCACACGGCTGACTACGGCCTGTTCGCGGCCGGTGCGGTCGTCACCTCGATCCCGGTGATGATCGCGTTCTACGTGCTGCAGCGCTATCTCGTTGGCGGTCTCACCGCCGGCGCCGTCAAGGGCTGAGCCATCATCGGCGCGTGACTCGCTGGCTTCTGCGACCGACTGTGCCAGCGGCGACGATGGCCCTGCCGGCGATAGCTCGGTCGTCGCGTGCCCGCCGGACTACGACGTCAGCTTCGGGACCTCCCGCTACAAGCTCAGCCCCGGCGATCCCCAGGTGTTCGGCAGCAACTCCACGACGGGCGCGGCCAGGCCTGCGCCGACAGCGGCACTGACACGACCGGGTCCACGCATCTGGTCGTCTTCGACGACCTGGCCGAGCTCGAAGCGATCAGCGCGATGAACGCAGACATTCGATGGGTCGGCCATCGCCGCACGGAGACCGGAGGCACCTTCTTTCCGGTTAGCACCCAACCACCCAACGCGTTTCCGCCGGAGTCCGGATCGCCGTGGGCAACGAACGAACCGGACGAGATCGATCAATGCCTCGCAACCGAGCCGGTGGGCATGGGCGTGCTCAAAGCCGAGAACTGCGACTCGATGCTCGATTACATCTGCGAATGCGACACGTTCGCCCCGAGCACGGGCCTCTAGCCAGACACGACCCGCACGAGGTGTCGGCCGATCGCTTCGATTAGCTCAGATGTCGATCAAGCCGCAGGGCGGCTTCGGGCACTTCTTGCCACCGGCCGGCGGCGGCGGACGCGTGTTGCCACCGGGCGGCGGCGGGCGCGGCAAGCCGCCGACGTTTCCGCCGCTCGACTTCTTCTGCATCTCGACCTTGAGCGTGGTGTCGCGCTCCGCGATGACGTCGACCTTGCCCGTGAAGTCCTTGAAGCCGGACGCCTTGACGACGACCTTCACTTCCTTCTTCACCTCGGGCTTCTTCGCCGCGTCTTTGAGATCCTTGGTCGCATCCTTGTACCGCTCGGTCATGTCGAGCTCGAAGGACATGCCATCGATCTCCTTGCCGTCGATCGACACCTTCGCGACCTTGAGCGCGCCTTCGGGCTGGATGTCGATCTTGAGCGTGCCGTTGACCTTCGTCGGTTTCGCCGGTGCAGCCGGCGTCTCCGCGCTGCCGCCGCCACTGCCTGCTGCGGTCTTCTGACTGCCCGAGCCAGCGGGCGTCGTGGTGCCGTCCTTGTTGACGACCTGCGGCGCGAGCGACGGCACCTTGACGTCCTTGCGCTCTGGCTGGAACGGTGCGGCGACGTCGTTGTCGGGCTTCTTCGGCGCCGTCGTCACGGTCGTCGAGTCCGTGGTCGCGGCGTCGGCGACGTCCTTGTCGATGCCGAGGCCGAACAGCAGCCCGCAGAACACGCCGATCGCGAGGCCGGCCGAGACCACGACGGGCACCGCGCGCGACGTACCTTGCTTGGTCACCGGTGGACGCATTTGCGCGCCCTGACCGGTGCCCATCGGCGGCTGCATCGGGGTCTGCATCATCTGCTGGCCTTGCATCGGATATGGATTCGCCATGGTGACTCCCTAGCGTGACTCGTTCGCCTAGAACCTGCCGCCGAAACTCAGCCCGCCGCCGTCGGATTTGACCCACGGCACCACCGAAGCC
>JACCYD010001186.1 GCA_013696695.1 Deltaproteobacteria bacterium
CGCCTGTTCGACGGCATGGTCCGCATCCGCGTCACCGACGCACGCATGATGGCGCTTCAGCGCCAGGGCCGCATCGGCTTCTACGGAGAGGCGATGGGCCAGGAAGCCGCGGTCGTCGGCAGTGCGGCGGTCACGCGGCCCGAGGATTGGATCGTGCCGGCGCTGCGCGAGGCCGGCGTCGGGCTGTATCGCGGGATGACGCTCGATTCCTATATCGCGCAGATCTTCGGCAACGCGGCGGATCCCACGAAGGGCCGCCAGATGCCGTGTCATCCGTGCGATCGCGAGAATCACTACGTCGTGATGTCGTCGTGCGTGTCGACGCAGATTCCCCACGCGGTCGGCATCGCGATGGCGATGAAGATCAAGGGCGACAAGGCCGTGTGCTTCGGCTACATGGGCGACGGCGGCACCAGCGAGGGCGACTTCCACGTGTCGCTCAACTTCGCCGGCGTGATGAAAGCCCCCGTCGTGCTGATCTGCCAGAACAACCAGTGGGCGATCTCGACGCCGGGCAGCGTTCAGACCGCCGCGCAGACGATCGCGCTCAAGGGGCTCGGCTACGGCGTCGAATCGATCCGCGCGGACGGCAACGACGTGCTCGCGGTGTATCGCGCGGTGCAATACGCCTCCGACAAGGCGCGCCGCGGCGATGGCGCCACGTTCATCGAGCTCCTCACCTATCGCGTGAGCGCGCATAGCTCGTCGGACGATCCGTCGAGATATCGCGACGAGGCGGTGACCGCGGTGTGGCGCGGCGAGCGCGATCCGATCAGCCGCTTCGAGACCTATCTCCGCGGCCGCGGCTGGCTCGAGGCCGGCGCGCGCGACGCGCTCGCGCAGCAGATCGAGGCCGACGTGCGCAGCGCGATCGCCCGGCAAGAAGCCGTCGGTGCGCCGCCCCTCGAGTCGTTGATCGAGGACGTGTTCGAGGAGCCGACCTGGAATCTGCGCGAGCAGCTCGCGGATCTGGCCGCCGGCCCGCGTGCGAAGTCCGCGCATCAGCACTGACGCATGCGACAGCACGCCCCCTGCGACACTCGCACCGTCTAACGCGACGCCACGAGGCGTCATCGCGCGAGCATGGATGCTTCGCGTGCAGGCACGTAGAGATCGAGCATGCGCAAGATTCGGGGTTGGCTTGCTGCTCTCGTCATCGCCGGCACGATCGCCGGTTGTCATCATCGCGGCTCGCACGTGTCGGGCGGCGTGCTCGGCCGCGTCGTGATCTACCGCAACGGTGTCGCGTTCTACGAACGCAACGCGACCGTGAAGGACGGCAAGCTCACGGTGCGCGTACCGCGCGAACGCGTCGACGATTTTCTCAAGTCGCTGACGATCGTCGATCGGATCACGCGCAAGCCGCTCTCGATCACGATCCCGCGTGCCCAGGACAACGACGGTCAGTTCCTGTCGATGACCCTCGAGACGCCCGGCACGGAGCGCGGCGAGGTGCTCCTGACCTACGTCACGGAGGCGCCGGCATGGAAGCCGTCATATCGCGTCGTCGTCGGCAAGGCCGGCAAGGTGATGCTCGAGAGCTGGGCGATCGTCGACAACACGTCGTCGGAGGATTGGAACGGCGTGCTGGTCGGCGTCGGCGCGAGCTCGGCCCTCGCCTTCCGCTACGACCTGTGGAGCGTGCGCTCGATCGATCGCGATCTCTTGCAAGGCGAGGAGCGCTTCGCGATCGCACCGCCGACCGGCGTGTCGCCGTACTCGGATAACAACCAGGTCGAGGAGCTGGTCGCGATCTCCGGTTCCGAGGTCAAGGGGACGCCCGGCGCCCCCCCCGGCCGGACATTCAATGGCGTGCTCGGCGCGGCCGCCGGTTCGCAGAAGGATGCCAACGGCGTGGCGTTCAGCGGCTCGAGCTCGGTCGAAAGCCAATACGTTGTCGAGGGCATCAACACGACAGGGCTGACCTACGGCAGCGTCAAGCCGAGCGCGACCGCAGGCGTGATCGTCGGAACGGTCGCCGACAGCAAGACCGGAGAGAAGCTAGCCGGCGTCACGATCACCGCCACCGGACCGGCGCTGTCCGGTGCCCAGACCGCGATCACCGACGAGAACGGCCAGTACGCGATCAGCGACCTGCCGGAGGGCACGTACCTGACGACCTATTACTACTCGGACCTCACGGTCGAGCGCAGCGGCATCGCGGTCTACAAGAACAAATCGACGCGCGTGTATCAGAAGCTCAATCCGTCGCAGTCGGGCGGCGAGGTCATCAAGATCACCGGCAGAGTGCCGACCATCGATCCGACGAGCACGACGACCGGCGTGACGATCAACAAGTCGTACACCTACAACATCCCGACGCCCGGCCGCACCTACGACAGCGCCGCGGGCCGCAACACCCGCCGGCCCGGTTCGGGCGGCACCCTCGGTGACGATTTCGGCGGCTTCCAGCACGTCGACAGCGGGACTGGCGATAACGGCGAGAGCAGCAAGCCACGCGCGCCCGAGAAGCCGACGCAGGACGATCGCTTCAAGCCGATCGTCGCGAAGGTCCAGAAGGACAAGCGCGATGTCGTGATCCAGGTCCACGGCCAACCCGGCACCGAGGCGCAGGCGATGGCCCGCGGTCAGACGATCAAGAATCGGCTCGTCGACGACGGCGTGCCGGCCACGAAGATCCACATCGTGCCGAAGCTCGGTACCAACGAGGGCGATACGATCCGCGTGCTCGCGATCGCGCCCCGTCCGGGTGCGCAGGGCGGCGAGCTGGCGGCCAAGCCCGCGTCGAAGATCACCCCCGGCGATAGCCCCGTCGGCGAGAGTCATTTCATCGCCGAGCGGCCGATGACGATCCGCTCCGGCTCGAGCGCGATGGTCGCGATGGTTCACAGCGAGACCACCGGTGGCGTCGTCTACCTGTACGACCCGGTGTCCGAGCGTGGTGATCAGCGCTTCGCCTTCAAAGCGGTGCGCCTCGACAACCCGACCAACGACACGCTCGAGCCCGGCCCGGTCACCGTGTATGGCGATGGCAAGTTCATCGGCGAAGGCATCACCGAGCCGGTGCCACCACGCGCCGCGGTGGTGGTGCCGTTCGCGCTCGACAAGCAGATCGTCGTCGAGCGGACCGGCGCCGAGACCGATGCGATCGCGAAGATCGTCACCGTGCAGCGCGGCGTGTTGACCGCCGAGGTCCAGCACCGGCGCGACACCAAGTTCTCGGTGACGAGCCGGCTCACCGCACCGACCATCGTCTACCTGCGCCACCGCCTCGAAAGCGGCTGGTCGCTAGTCGATCATCCGGCCCGTTACACCAAGGTCGGTGACTCGCACCTGTTCGAGATCCAGCTCGCGCCGGGCGAGACCAAGCAGGTCTCGATCGCGGAGGCGACTCCGATCGAGCGCACGTTCGATCTCTCCACCGATGCAGCGCTCGGGATGATGAAGGTGTTCGTCAACGAGCCGAAGGCGTCGCCCGCGCTCAAGCACCAGATCGATGGTCTGCTCGCGACCCACAAGTCCGCCGCGGATCTGCAGGACCGCATCCGTACGTTGCGGGATCAGCTCGTCGAGTACCGCTCTCGGTCGGGTGAGCTACACGCACAGCTGGTTACCCTCAAGGCGGTGCGGACGAGCGGCGATCTGATGATGACGCTCAGGACCAAGCTCACCGAGATGTCGGACCGCACCCAGAAGGCCACGATCTCGCTGGTCGAAACGCAGGAGAAGCTGATGCTCACGCGCGTGAAGTTCCAGAACCAGCTGGCCGAGCTGAAGCTCACCGACTCGATCCGCGAGGTTTCGAAGCGGTAGGCACGCACTCGCCGAGCGCGATGTTGCGCGCGACCTTGGAGCGTCTGATGGCTCGCGCCGCCGTGGTATGACGCCGGCATGGCCGAACAATCCGTACAACGTTTCGATGCCGTCGTGATCGGAGCCGGGCCCGGCGGGTATCCGGCAGCCATTCGTCTCGGCCAGCTCAAGGTCAAGACGTGCGTGATCGAGCGCGAGTACATGGGCGGCGTGTGTCTCAACGTTGGCTGCATCCCGTCGAAGGCGGTGATCCACGCCGCGAAGATGTTCGAGAAGCTCGGCCACGTTCAAGACATCGGCATCGACATCCCGGGCGCACCGACGCTCGACATGAAGAAGCTGCAGACCTGGAAGGGCGGCGTCGTCAACAAGCTGACGGGCGGCGTGCGTACGTTACTCAAGGGCAACGGCGTCACGATCATCGAGGGCGCGGCCAAGCTGGGCAAGCGCAACAACGACGGCCACGTGATCAGTATCAAATCGAGCAAGGGCGAGGAGACGATCATCGCCAAGAACATCGTGCTCGCCACCGGCTCGCGGCCGATGGAGATTCCGGGGTTCAAGGTCGATCAGAACCGCATCCTCGACTCCACTGGCGCGCTCGCACTAGACACCGTTCCCGGCCGCATGATCGTGATCGGCGGCGGCTATATCGGGCTCGAGCTCGGCATGGTCTACGCGAAGTTCGGCACCAAGGTCACGGTCGTCGAGGCGACGCCGGGCCTGCTCGGCACCATGGACAAGGATTGCGTCGCCGTCGTCGCGCGCAAGCTCAAGAAGATGGGTGTCGAGGTCATGCTGTCGACCAAGGCCCGTGGCTGGGAGGACAAAACTGACCGCGCTGTGCTCGCGGTCGAGCTCGCAGATGGCAAGACCGCACAGATCGATACCGACAAGATCCTATTGTCGGTCGGCCGTCGTCCGAACAGCGAGAACCTCGGCCTCGACCTGGCCGGCGTCACGCTCGACAAGCGCGGCTTCGTCGTCGCCGACGATCAGCTGCGCACCAACGTCGGCGGTATCTATGCGATCGGCGATCTGATCGGCGGCATGATGCTCGCGCACAAGGCCACCAAGGAGGGCGAGGTGGTCGCGGAGATCATCGCCGGCCACAAGGCCGCGTTCGATGTCCGCACGATCCCCGCCGTGGTGTTCACCGATCCGGAGATCGCGTCGACCGGGCTCACCGAGGACGAGGCGAAGGCCAAGGGCCACACCGAGCTCAAGGTCGGCAAGTTTCCGTTCGCGGCGCTCGGCCGTGCGTTGT
>JACCYD010001192.1 GCA_013696695.1 Deltaproteobacteria bacterium
CCACGAGATCGGGCGGGTCGACGAACAGCACGACCGCGACGACCGCCAGCCAGTTGACGACCGAGAGCTGCATCCCGAGCCGCGTCAT
This sequence comes from Deltaproteobacteria bacterium, assembly GCA_013696695.1. Lineage (GTDB taxonomy): Bacteria > Myxococcota_A > Polyangia > Haliangiales > Haliangiaceae > JABFXX01. The sequence goes on from JACCYD010001192.1 coordinate 89, forward strand.
CGGGATGCCCTCCTCGACGAACCACGCGCGATACTCGACCTCGGTCGAGGCAGTGGTGAACCGCAGCTTGGTCGGAGTCAGCGCGAGCTGATTCGACTCGAGGTTGCGTGCGGTGACGTCGACGCTCATCCTGCGGCAGCCACGAGATCGTCGAGAATCCGCTTGGTCAAGCCCCAGATCACGTGGCCCTCGAAGTCCCAGCTCGGGAGGATCATCTGCGAGTTGGGATACGTGAACGGCTTGTCGAGCGAGCCCGACACGGCGAGGTCGAGCGGCAACCAGAACGCGGCGAGCGCTTCTGGACCACAGACGATCTCCGGCGGCGTGGTGCATTGGAAGACGAACGGCGTGACCTCGATCGGCGTCGGACCCGAGGTGCGCGGACCGAGCGGCTCGAGATTGCCGAGCAGCTGGGCGCGATCGAGGAGGAATCCGAGCTCCTCGTGGGTCTCGCGGATGGATGTCGCGAGAAGATCTGGATCTTCGTGAGGATGAAACCCGCCCCCGGGCAACGAGATGTGTCCCGACCACGGATCACCCTCGCGATCGACGCGCTTCATCATCAACACGAGCGTGCGCTCGGGAGTGTCGTGCAGCAGGGCGGCCACGGCGGCACGACGAATCCCATCGGCCGGGGGAGCTCCCACCGCCGTCAGCGACAGGCGTTTCGCGAGCTGCTCGACCAGCGTCACGCGAGGAGCATACGCTAGGATGCCGTCGTGAAAACCCGTAGGTTCGGCTCGCTCGCGGTCGAAATTCCCATCGTCGGGATCGGGACCTGGCAGATGGAGCGAGACGATCCGGCATCGGCGGTCGCCGCGATCAAGCGCGCCATCGAGCACGGCATGACGCACGTCGATACTGCCGAGATGTATGGCGACGGGCGGGTCGAAACGCTGGTCGCCGACGGGATCGCCGGCGCGCGTGCTCGCGTGTTCCTCGCCTCGAAGGTGCTGCCGAAGAACGCGACGTACGAAGGCACGCTTCGCGCGTGTGAGGCAAGCCTCCGCCGCCTCGGTACCGATCACCTCGATCTCTACATGCTGCACTGGCCGGGGCCGCACCCGCTCGCCGACACCTTTCGCGCGTTCGAAACGTTGGTCGAGCAGGGCAAGATCCGCGCGTGGGGCGTCTCGAACTTTGACGACCACGAGCTCGCCGATGCGATCGCGATCGCCGGGCCGAACAAGATCGCCTGCAATCAGGTGCTCTATCACCTCGGTCAACGAGACATCGAGCACCTCGTGATCCCGCAGTGCGAGAAGCACGGCATCGCGGCGGTCGGCTACAGCCCGTTCGGTTCGCGCGGCCGCTTCAGACCGGGTCCGATCGAAGAGCTCGCGAAGCAGCTCCGCGCGACGCCGCGCCAGATCGCGCTCGCCTACCTGTCGCGCAAGGCGTTCGTGATCCCGAAGTCGTCCAGTCCCGCGCACGTCGACGAGCTCGCAGGTGCCGACGGGGTGACCCTCGATGCCGCCGCGATCATGGCGATCGAAGCCGCGTTCCCGCTCGCTCCATGGAAAGGTCTGCCGACGATATGAACCGCGAATTCGATCTCGTCCTGTTCGGCGCCACCGGCTTCACCGGTCGGCTGGTCGCCGGCTATATCGCCGCCACCAGGTATGGCCGACCTGGGGCGGCCAGTAGCGAGAAGCCGCGGTGGGCGATCGCCGGCCGCTCGAAGGAGAAGCTCGAAGCGCTCGGCTTGAAGGTGCCGGTCCTCGTCGCCGATATCCTCGATCGCCCCGCCGTCGACGCCATCGTCAAGCGCACGAAGGTGGCGTGCACCACCGCCGGGCCATATGCGAAGTACGGCGGCGCGCTGGTCGCGGCGTGCGCGGAGGCCGGCACCAACTACTGCGATCTCACCGGCGAGCCGCAGTGGATGAGGCGGATGATCGATCAGCACCACGAGCGCGCTCGCGCCACCGGCGCGCACATCGTCCACACGTGCGGCTACGATTCGATCCCGTCGGACATCGGCACCTGGGCGGTGCAGCAGGAGTTCCACACCCGGTTCGGTCGTTACGCGAGCAAGGTCACGGCCGCGTTCGGCGAGACCAGCGGTGGATTGTCGGGCGGCACGATCGCGAGCGCGATGGAAACGGCACGCGAAGCGGATACCGATCGCGACGTGCGCAAGCTGCTCGGCAATCCGTACGGCCTCGATCCGGAACCGTCGGCGTCTCGTCCGCCGGCTCCCGACGAGAAGGGCATCAGCTGGGAGCCGCATCTGAAGATGTTCGCGATCCCGTTCCTGATGGCGCAGATCAACACGCGCGTCGTGCGGCGCGCCCACGCGCTGACCGGCTTTCCGTGGGGCAGCGACTTCGTGTATCGCGAGGTGATGTCGACGCCGGGATCCGCGCGTGGCCTCGCGATGGCCGCTGGCTACGTCGGCGGCATGGCCGGTCTCGCAATCGCGATGAAGAGCCCGCGACTTCGCGGGCTGCTGGCGAAGCGCGCGCCGCAACCGGGCGAAGGGCCATCGCAGGAGACGCGCGAGCGCGGTTACTGGAAGGTTCGCTACGTCGCGGAGGGCGGTGGCGACGTCCTGCGTTATCAAGCGAGCGACGGTGCCGATCCCGGTTACGGCTCGACCGCGAAGATGCTCGGTGAGTCGGCTCTGTGCTTGGCCTTCGATCAGCTCGGCGCGCCGGGAGTCACGACACCGTCGGCCGCGATGGGACAGCGGCTACTCGATCGGCTACGTCGTGCCGGACTGACGTTTGAAGCTGCCGGCTGATCCAGCTTCCACCGGATCACAAAGTCGCGATTCCGCAGGGCCGCATGGTGGCATTGCGACTGCACTCTCCTGGGTCAGGCGCCGACGCGCTACCCCTTATCCAGCCCAACAATTCTGGGCCCGCTGGTGTGTTCTCCTCCCCCTCCTTACCAGCGGGCCCGACATGATTCGGCGCAGCGGTGGTGAGACCGCAGCGCCGGGATGGCTGGCCGACCCGGTAATTCTGCCGGGTCGGTTTTTTTTCGGAGAGGCACGAGAGGACCGGGTGCTCCCTGCACGGGATTCTGCAGGCACGGGCACCGGCATGGGCACGGGCAGGGTCTAATGGCGTTGTGGCCTACCGGATCCTGACGTGGTTCCTCCGCGTCGTGACGCGGGTGTTCTTTCGTCAGGTCGAAGTGGTCGGCCTCGAGAACATCCCCGCGGGTCCAGTGATCTTCGCGGGGAATCATCCCAACTCGCTGATCGATCCGGCCCTGATCATCACGACGTGCGGCCGGAAGGTTCACTTCGCCGCGAAGGACTCGCTGTTCAAGGGCCGCCTCATGCGTACGCTGTTGCGCGGGCTCGGTGCCGTACCGCTCGCGCGGAAGGTCGAGCACGACGGCAAGTTGGCGCCGGCCGCTGAGTCGACGCCGACACGCGATCCGGCCGAGATGGCGCGCCTCAACGATGCGGCATTCGACGCCATGTTCGACGTGCTCGGCGACGGCGGCACGATCGGCATCTTCCCCGAGGGCATCTCGCACGACGAGTCGCACCTCGCGAAGCTCAAGACCGGCGCTGCACGCCTCGCGCTCGGCGGCGCAAAGAAGACAGGCCGCCCGATCGCGGTGGTGCCGTGCGGCCTGACGTTCATCCACCCGAAGCGGTTTCGCAGCCGCGTGCTCGTTCAGTACGGGAGTCCGCTGATCATCGAGCACGCGGAAGACCCGGAAGCCGTGAAGCGCGTCACCGCGGAGATCGGCACTGCACTGCGCCGGCTCACGATCAACGCACCCGATTGGGACACCGTGCGCGCCCTCGACACCGTCCGCCGGCTCTATCAGCCGCAGGAGATCTCGATCGAGGATCGCGTCGAGCTCGCGCGCCGGTTCAACACCTATTACTCGGCGGTCTCCGCCAATCCGAAGGTTCGCGAGATCATGCAGCGCGTGCTGGCGTATCAGCAGAAGCTCGACGAGCTCGGCCTCACCGATCGCGAGCTCGCGCGCGATCTCTCGAAGCTCGAGATCGTGGTGCGCATGCTCCGTCAGGTGATCCTGATCCTGTGGTGGTTGCCGCTGGCGGTGCCGGCCGCACCGCTCCACGTGCCACCGCTGATCTTCGCGCGCATCGCGTCGAGCAGGCTGACGCCGCGTAAGGATGTTGTCGCGACGACGAAGATGCTGATCGGCATGGGGCTCGTCGTGCTCTCGTACGCAAGCACCGTCGCGTACATCTGGTGGCGATTCGGCCCGACCTACGGGCTCGCCGCGACGCTGCTGTTGCCGCTCTCGGGCTGGGCGACGCTGCGCGTGCTCGATCGCGTCCGGCTGGTGCGGCGCGCATTCGGGACCCTCGCCCGGCGGTTCGCGTTTCGTCGCGAGGTCCGCGCTCTGCGTGCGGAGCGCGAGCAGCTCTCCGCGGCCGTGATCCGCGTGATCAGCGAGGTCAAGCCGCGCGAGCTCGAGGCGCTGTTTCCGCCCGACCACCCGGATCGCATCCACGAATCGACCCACGAGAGGGCCGAGGCGGATCTCGATTCCGCGTACGACGAGAAGGATCGCGAAGAACGCGAAGATCGCGAATGAAGCCGCTCGTCGTGCTGCTGCACGGGCTCGCCCGCGGCCACGGCTCGATGGCCGGCATGGCGAGGTTCCTGCGTGCGAACGGGTTCGATACGTTCGGCCGCACGTATCCGTCGCGCCGGCACTCGATCTCGTATCTCGCGGGTGAGGTCGCGGACTGGATCGTCGAGCACGCGGGTGATCGTCCGCTGTGTGCGGTCACGCATTCGATGGGCGGCGTGATCGTGCGGCACCTTCACGATCCGCGGATCAACTGGCATCGCATCGTGATGCTGGCGCCGCCAAATCGCGGCAGCAAGCTCGCGGCAGGGCTGAGCTCGAACGCGGTGTTTCGCTGGTACTACGGCCCAGCGGGCGCCGAGCTCGCGAACGGCGCGCAGTGGCCGCAACCGCCCGGCGCATTCGCGGTAGTCGCCGGGACGCGTGCACTCGCACTCGGCAATTTGACGAGCTGGACGATGGGCCGCCGGTTTCCACCGGGGGTCGCGCACGATGGCACGGTCGCCGTCGACGAGACTCGGATCGAGGGCATGGGCGCGTTCACCGAGGTCGACGCCACGCACACGTGGATCATGAACGACCCACGCACGCGCGCGTTGACGTTGACCTACCTGCGCACGGGAAGTTTCCAATCTGTCACCGTCCCGTGACGTGCTGATCGGGCGTGTGTTACAGAACTGCCGAACATGTTCGGCCGGTTCCTGCCTCGAGAGACCAGCTTCTTCGACTTCTTCGAACAGCACGCGGCGCTCACGATCGAGGGCGCGAAGGAATTCTTGTCGCTCGTCACCACGGGCGCGAACATCCCGGCGAAGTGCCGCCGGATCTCGGACATCGAGCACGAGACCGACACCATCACGCACCGCTGCGTCGAGGCACTACACAAGACGTTCATCACTCCGATCGATCGCGATTCGATCCACCGTCTGATCACGCGGATGGACGACGTGATGGATTTCGTCGAGGCCGCCGCCGAGCGGATCGAGCTCTACGAGCTGACGGTGATGACCGCCGATGTCCGCGATCTCGCCGACGTGCTGTACCGCTCGACGCAACAGGTCGAGCTCGCGATGCGCGGGTTGCGCGAGCTCAAAGATCCGCACGCCACACTCAAGCTCTGCATCGATATCAACCGGCTCGAGAACGAGGCCGACGCGATCCTCCGCCGCTCGGTCGCTCGCCTGTTCAAGGAAGAGAAAGACCCGATCACGGTCATCAAGTGGAAAGAGGTCTACGAAAACCTCGAGAACGCTTCTGATCGCTGCGAGGACGTAGCGAACCTCATCGAGGGCGTCATCCTCGAGCACGCGTGATTCATGGGTGACGTTGCACTCATCGTCATCGTCACCATCGGCGTGGCGCTGATCTTCGACGTCATCAACGGGTTCCACGACGCCGCGAACTCGATCGCCACCGTCGTCTCGACGCGCGTGCTGTCTCCACGCGCTGCCGTGTGGTGGGCGGCGCTCGCGAACTTCATCGCGCTGTTCATCTTTCATCAGGGCGTCGCCGACACGATCGCGAAGACGATCGACATCGAGACCGTGGTCAATTCTGCGGGCAAGGTCGTGCCGCACCCGGCGTTTGTCTGGGTCGTGTTCGCCGGCCTGCTCGGCGCGATCGCGTGGAACCTATTCACGTGGTGGATCGGGCTGCCGTCGTCGAGCTCGCACGCACTGATCGGTGGCCTGTCAGGCGCCGGTCTCGCGTACGGCGGGATGAAGACCCTGAACCTCGACTCGATCTACAAGACGCTCTACTTCATCCCACTCGCACCCGTGCTCGGCCTCGTGCTCGGCAGCCTGCTGATGTTCGTGGTGTTCTGGATCTTCCGGAAGTTCCGACCGCAGAAGGTCGACAAGATGTTTCGGGTCGGCCAGCTGATCTCCGCCGGTCTGTACTCCGTCGGTCACGGCGGCAACGACGCGCAGAAGACGGCCGGCGTGATCTGGGCCATCATGATCGCGGGCGGCATCCTCGATCCCGCGGTCAAGGATGCGGCCGGAAAGATCCTCATCGAAGCCGACCCCGCGCCGTACTGGGTGTTCGTCGCCTCGTACACCGCCATGGCGTTCGGCACCGCGATCGGCGGCTGGCGGATCGTCAAGACGATGGGCATGGGCCTGACGCACTTGAAGCCCGTCGGCGGGTTCTGTGCCGAGCTCGCCGGCGCCGCCACACTGTTCGTCGCGACGCAGATGCACGTGCCGGTGTCGACCACCCACGTGATCACCGGCGCGATCGTCGGCGTCGGGTCTGTCACCAAGGCGCGCGGCATCCGATGGGGGCTCGCAACGCGGATCGTGTACGCGTGGATCTTCACGATCCCGATGGCCGGCCTCGTGGGCGCCGGCATGCTGTATCTCCTTCACTCGCTCGGCGCCTGGTAGAACCACCGCATGGCCAGCCGGTGCGACGTCATCGTGATCGGTGGCGGCCACAACGGGCTCGTCACTGCGGGCCTGCTCGCGAAGCGCGGCGTGTCGGTGGTGGTGCTCGAGCGTCGCGAGGTGGTTGGCGGTGCGGCGATCACGGAGACGCCGTGGGGACCGAGCTACAAGATGACCGCGCTGTCGTACGTGGTCAGCCTGATGCCACCGACGGTGCTCGCCGAGCTCGAGCTCGAGCGCTTCGGCTACAAGATCTTTCCGCAGCACCCGTACTTCATGCCGTATCCCGACGGGCGGCATCTGATGATGTGCGACGACCCCGCGCGTCGGCATGCGTCGATCTCGAAATTCTGCCAGCGCGACGCTGACGAGATGGTTCGCTGGGACGAGTGGCTCGGCAAGCTCGGTGCGTTGCTCGGGCCGTTGCTCACGCAGGTGCCGCCCAAGCTCGGGAGCAAGCGGCCGAAGGATCTCCTCGCGGCGCTCGGCCTCGCGTGGCGCTTCCGCAAGCTCGATCAACAGACGGTCGGCGACGTCACCCGGTTGATGACGATGTCGGTCGCGGATCTCCTCGAGGAGCGCTTCGAGTCGGACGCGATTCGAGGCGTGCTGTCGGTCAGCGCCGTGATCGGATCGTGGGCCGGGCCGCGCTCGCCGGGCTCCGCGTACGTGATGGCGCATCACAAGCTCGGCGATATCGGCGAGGGGCCGATGGGCACGTGGGGGTTCCCGGAAGGCGGAATGGGTGGCGTCACGCAGGCGATGCGTGCGGCGGCCCTGCACTTCGGGGCGACGATCCGCACCGAGAGCGAAGTGGCGAAGATCCTCGTCGAAGAGGGCCGCGCCACCGGCGTCGTGCTCGCGAACGGTGACGAGCTGCGTGCCGACACGATCGTCACCACGACGCATCCGCAGATCACGTTCCTCAAGTTGCTCGAGCGCGGTGACCTTCCCGAGGACTTCGCGATCGCGATGGAGCGCTGGAAGACGCGCTCGGGCACCGTCAAGGTCAACGTCGCGCTCGATCGATTGCCCGAGTGGACGAGCAAGCCCGGCTTCGATCCGGAAACGCATGGCGGCACGATCGTCCTCGCGCACTCGCTCGATCAGGTCGAGACCGCGTTTCAAGACGCCGTCGCCGGCCAGCCCGCGCGGGTGCCGTTCGTCGATGCGTGCATCCCGAGCGTGTTCGATTCGACGCTCGCTCCGCCGGGCCATCACGTGATGTCGATGTTCACGCAGTGGGTGCCTCATACCTGGGCGGACGCACCGCATCAAGTAGAGCTCGAGGCGTATGCCGATCGCATGATCGCGCGCTTCGAAGAGGTCGCTCCCGGGTTTACCTCCTCGATCTTGCACCGCCAGATCATCGGACCGCACGAGATGGCCACGAAGTACGGCCTGGTCGGCGGCAACATCTTCCACGGCGAGCTGTCCGCAAATCAGCTGTTCCACATGCGGCCGGCCGCCGGCTACGCGGACTTCACCACCCCGATCGAGGGGCTGTACCAGGCTTCCTCGGCGACCCACGGCGGCGGCGGAGTGACTGGAATTCCAGCACTTCAGGTGGTTCGCAAGCTCAAGAAGCGGCTCTAGCGTCAGATCCCTCTCGTAGGGTCTGCGCGTGGCGAAGCTCTACTTCCGGTACGGCACGATGGATTCGGCGAAGTCGATGAACCTGCTCGCGGTCGCCCACAACTATCGCAAGCAGGGCAAGCGCGTGTTGCTCGTCAAGCCGCGCCTCGACACTCGCTTTGGTGCGGCGAAGATCTCGTCGCGCTGCGGGCTCGAAGCCGAGGCCGATGTCATGGTCGATGTGGACAGCGCGCTCGATCCACGCGACTTCGAGGGCCTCGATTGCGTACTCGTCGACGAGGCGCAGTTTCTGTCGCCGAGCGTGATCGAGGATCTGCGCCGCATCACCGTCGATCCCGGCGTGCCGGTGATCTGCTACGGCCTGCGCACCGATTTCCGCACCAAGCTGTTCCCCGGCGCGCAACGCCTGATGGAGCTCGCGGACGGCATCGAAGAGGTCAAGGTCACCTGCCAGTACTGCGCGAAGAAGGCGATCTGCAACCTGCGGTTCGTCAACGGCTCGCCCACCACCACGGGCCCCCAGGTCCAGCTCGGTGCCGACGAGTCGTACGCGCCGGTGTGCTGGCTTCACTACGACGAGGCTACGCGCCAGACCTCCGCGGACATCTCCGGCGCCACGCTGCGACCGAGCTGATCAGGGCGTGTGCGTGATGCGCAGCATCGGTCTGAAGCTCGCGGCTTCGCGGCTGTAGAACTTCGGACCGTCTGCGTTCACGCTGGCGATCGCGATTCCGAAGTTCGACGCGGGAGCATCGATCCACGCCTGTACGGTGGCGACGCTGAAGGTCGAGGTGAACTCGCTGTCGGCCTGATTCGGGTTGAAGGCCGCGATCGCCGTGGTGCCACGGGATGGCGGCGCAGCACCGGCTGCCATCCACCCCTGTCCGTTCGCACGCTGATTCCAAGTCGACTCGGTCTCCGACCAGCCTTCGTTCATGACGAACACGTTGATCGGTGCGCCGGAATCGAAGTTCGTGAACAGGTGAAGCTCGGCCGAGCTCACCGTCGAGCCGGCCAGGCCGCTGAGGTCGAACCGCAACAGCGAGACGCAGAGCGGGTCACCGTCCGTGATCACGAACTGATTGTTCGCGAAGTTGGTGGTCGCGAAGTTCACCTGGATCCAGGTGTCCGCGGTTGGCTCGTGATCGGTGGTCATCGGTAGCGCCGGCGGACCATCCGGCTCCGGGCCATCTGGATCGACGACCTGCGTATCCGGCGGCGGCGCGTCGGGATCGACGACGGGTGTATCCGGCATCGGCACGACGTCCGCCGGCGCGGTGTACGAACACGCAGCAACGACCAGCGCCAACATCGCGATCCGGCCCATCGGATCGATGATATCGCGGTCTGGCGCCGGCGTGCAGCTCAGTTGAGATCGGCCCTGCGGCCCCGCCACTCGACGAACAGGGCCCCGAAACGCGGGTCGCTCTGGAGTGGCGAGAGATCGTTGTCGGTCTCCATCTTTTCGGTGTGCTCGTATCCGTGCTCGATCGCACGCGAGACTTGCTCGAGCGCCCGGTCGATCTGGCCGGTCGCGGCATACGCACACGCGGCCGAGTGATAGATGTACGGATTTTCGGCCGCATAGGGCTGGCCACCGTCAGCAAACTCGACTGCGAGCCGATAGTCGCCGAGCTCGTGCGCGTGAATACATGCGTTGTTCCACGCCATCACCAGCGCCGTGCGCCCCTCCCCGGCATCGCGTGCGGGTGGCGGCAACGCGAGCACCTTGCGCAGGATCGCGAGGCCCTGCGGGCGCTCGACGGAGAAGCTCGCATTGTAGAGATACGCGACGAGAGACGCGTCTTGCGGGAGGCGATCGAGCACGGCCCCGAGCGACGCCGGCGCGTGACGCGCGATCGAGCCGGTGAGCTCTGCCAGATCCTCGGGATCGATGTCGTCCATGGTCTCGGGA
>JACCYD010001197.1 GCA_013696695.1 Deltaproteobacteria bacterium
CTTCTCGATCTCGGTGGTGCGCGCGGTGATCGCGCCGCGAATGCGATCGATGCGCTCGTAGAGCTCGGCGAACGCGACGATCTCGATCCGGTTGAGATTGACCAGCGTGCCGAGCGTGACCAGGCGCCGCTGGATCTCGGCCTCGGCGAGCCCGATCTCGCGCGACTTGCGCTTCTGCTCCGCATCGAGCTCGGCGAGCCGGTGCGTGTGGCCCTCTTTCGCGTCGGTCAGGCTGCGCTTGGCCGCATCGAGCTCTGCACGCGCGGCATCGAGACGCGCCACGGCTTCACCGATCGGACGTTCGAGCGCGGCGAGCTTGCGATCCGCATCCTGCCGCTCCGGCTCGAGCACGGCGGCTTCCTTGCGATGACCCTCGGCGCTGCGCCGCAGATCCTGGCGCGCCTCGCCCATCGTCGCGCTGCCGGCCGAGCGATCGTTGTCTTCGGCGTTCTTGAGATAGGTCTTCTGCCGGCGCTCGAGCTCCTTGCGCTTGTCGCGAAGCGAGCGGCGCTGACCCTCGAGGTGCTGCAGCTCCTTCGAAGCCTCCTCTGCGGTCTTCTCTGCTTCGACGAGCTTGGTGTTGCGCTCGGTCTCGACGTCAGAGAACTTCGAGTTCTCGTCGGCCTTGCGCGAGTCGACGTCGCCGGATTCCTTACCGAGCGCCTGGATTCGTTGCTCGGCGCCGTCGATCGCGGCGTTCTCCGCCGAGAACACGCGGCCCGAGACCTTCGCGTTGCGGGCCTCGCGACCGAGCGCACCGAGCACCTGATCGAGTGCTTCGGTGTCTTGCTTGATCTCGTTGCCGAGCGTCTTGATCGCACCGCGTCGCTGCCACCGCGCGCGCGTGAACTTGACCGAATACTTCGCGGCGTTGACCAGCCCGGGCTCGGGGATCTCCGGCACCGGCGACACGCGAGGCGGCGTGAACGGGCGATCCGCGAGGCCTTCGGCACGCTGGGTCCTCGTCGGTGGCGGCGTGGCGCCGGTCGGCGAGCGCAGCTTCTGCGCGGCGATCTGGACCGGATCGGTGGTGCCCTCGACCGGCTGACTCGCCGCGGTCGGATAGTGCGTCGGGGGATCGAACGCGACCGGCGGCGGGGTCAGCGGCCGCATCGGAGCGTGCGGACCTGGCGGCGGCAACGTCGGCGACTTGCCGGTGCGTACGGGTGGCGGTGATGGGGCGCGCGCCGACGGCGAGGCGTGAGGCGCGCTTCCGGCGTTCGAGCCGGCGGCACGCGGCACGCCCAACGGAGGAGGCTGCGAGGTCGGATGACGATTCGAGATCGGCGATGGCGGTGGTTGCGAAGGTGCGCGCTGTATGGGACCGCTCCCCGGGGCCATCGGAGGAGGCGTCGACGGTGCAGCCGCACGCGCGTGAATCACGGCTTCGGTCTCGCCGTCTTGTCGCATGACTCCACCGACCGGCTGTTGCGAGGGCTTGACGTCGCGCATCCGCCGCGCGTGATCGGCGTCGCGCGGCTCGACCTGCGCTTCGCGACGCTGCGCTGCGGGACCGGGAGAGATCGCGGACAGCAGCGAGCGCCGCTCCGCTTCCTTGGGATCCTCGTATGCCGGCGCGGCGGGCATCGTTGCGAAGTGGTCGGCGGAGCCTTCGAGGGGGCGCGCCGGCGTGACGAGGCCGGCGGGGAGCGGCGGCGGCACGGTGCTGCCGGATTTACGCTGCGGCAGCTGCCCCGGCGAGCGAGGCGGCAACTGCACGCCCGTCGGAGGTGCGTTGCGCGCGCGCCGTGGCGGCAGAGGAGGCATCCGGCGACCGCAGGCCGCGCAGGCCGCGTTGTCGTCGTTGTTCTCCGCCGAGCAGAACGGGCAGAACCTCACGGTGCGCTCGACGCTCCACGCTCGTAGACAACGCGGCCACCCACGATCGTGAACATGGCGTGCGTGTCGAGCAGCGTTCGATCCGGGGCGAGCTTGCGATCGAAGACGGTCAGATCGGCGGCGCGACCGACGGCGATCACGCCGCGGGAGCTCTCCGCGAATTCGGCGTATGCGGCGCCGAGCGTGAACGACGAGATCGCTTCGTCGAGCGTCAGCCTTTGCTCGGGATACCAGCCACCCGCCGGCTTGCCCGCGGCATCCTGGCGCGTCACCGCGGCGTAGATCCCGAGGATCGGCGAGACCTCTTCGACGGGGAAATCCGATCCCGAAGCGAGCGGCACGCCCTTGTCGAGCACGGTGCGCCACGCGTAGCCGCCTTTGATTCGCTCGGCACCGACGCGCTGCTCGGCCCACGGCATGTCACTCGTGGCGTGCGTCGGCTGCATCGAGGCGATCGCCTTGCTCTCGACGAGGCGCGGAAGATCCTCGGGTGCGAGCAGCTGGAGATGCTCGATGCGCAACCGGCGATCGCCGCCGTGCTTGATGGTGGCGGCGAGGTACGCATCGAGCACGCTGCCGATGCCGGCATCGCCGATCGCGTGGATCGCGACCTGCCAGCCGCCCGACACGGCTGCATCGACGGCGCCCTTGAGCTTGTCGGGCTCGGTGACCCACAACCCACGATTCTTCGGATCGTCGTCGTACTCCTTGTAGAGTCGCGCGCCGCGCGAACCTAGCGCGCCATCGGCGAAGAACTTCACGCCGCGCATCTGGAACCAGCCGACCGCCGGCGAT
>JACCYD010001202.1 GCA_013696695.1 Deltaproteobacteria bacterium
GGCCTGTTACCGGCTCGACAAGCCGGCCTTCCAGCGCGTGCTCCGCGAGACTCCCGCGCTGGCGGATCAGATCGCGGAGATGCTGGCGGTGCGGCGGACCGCCCTCACGGCCATGCAGACCGACCGCGAAGAAGTGCCGGAGACCAAGCGAGTGGAGAGCGCGAAGCAGGCACTGCTCGGCCGCATCCGGAGCTTCTTCGGAATCCCGACGCCGTGACTGCTTACGCCTGCGTCCGAGCGAAGCGAGCCTGGTCCGAGCGAAGCGAGATATGGAACAGTGGTCCGACCGAGCTGCATAACCGGCTACGCACCAGGTGCGGCGTTACACACTAGACTGCTTCGTCAGTGATCCAATGAGTGCCGATCCCTCTTGGGATTTCGATGCGTTGAGATGGTGTGCGCCCTGGCATAGCGAGTGCTGTCACTACACGCGAGCCATGACTGATCGTGAAGCCAAGTCCCGTGCGGTGAAGATCCTCGCGAAGTCGATCTACCGCGACCTCGAGGCACAAGGTTTCGACGAGCGTCAGATCGTGGCCCTGGCGACCGAGCTGATCAGCGAAGTCACGACCAAGATCTCGCGCGGATCGAGCCCGGCGATCGTGGTCGCGGACAAGCAGCAAGTCGCGTAGCTCGCCCGGTAGCGACCGCCCGCGATCCGATCTAGGGTGCGCGCCATGGCGAAGGTTCGCATCGGTATCAACGGTTTTGGCCGCATTGGCCGTGGCTTCGTTCGGTGTCTCGCGGAGCAGCGCGACGTGTTCGATGTCGTCCTGATCAACGATCTCACCGACGTCAAGACGCTCGGGCACTTGCTCAAGTGGGACTCGGTCCACGGCAAGTATCCCGGCACCGTCGAAGTCAAAGACGATCAGCTCGTCGTCAACGGCGACTCGATCAAGATCACCGCCGACAAGGATCCCGCCGCGATCAAGTGGAAGGATCACGGCGTCGACATCGTCATCGAGTGCACCGGCAAGTTCGTCGACCAGGAGGGCTGCTCGAAGCACCTCACCGGCGGCGCCAAGAAGGTCCTGATCTCGGCACCCGCCAAGGGCAAGATCGACGCGACGATCTGCATGGGCATCAACACGGACACGTACAAGCCGGCCGAGCACCACATCATCTCGAACGCGTCGTGCACGACAAACTGCCTCGCGCCGGTCGCCAAGGTGCTGCACGAGAAGTTCGGCATCGTCAGCGGGCTGATGACGACGATCCACTCGTACACCAACGACCAGCAGATCCTCTATCTGCCCCACAAGGATCTCCGCCGCGCGCGCGCCGCCGGCCTGTCGATGATCCCGACGACGACGGGCGCCGCGAAGGCGCTCAAGGAAGTGCTGCCTGCGATGGCCGGCAAGCTCGACGGTCAGGCGATCCGCGTTCCGACGCCGAACGTCTCGCTCGTCGATCTCACCGTGGTCCTCGAGAAGCCGGTCGATGCGAAGACGGTCAACGACGCGTTCCGCGCCGCGGCGGCTGGTCCGCTCAAGGGCATCCTCGCCGTCGTCGACGAGCCGCTGGTGTCGTGCGACTTCAACGGCGACAAGCACTCCTCGACCGTCGATGCCGCGCTCACCACCGTGGTCGGCAATCAGGTCAAGGTGCTCGCCTGGTACGACAACGAGATGGGCTACTCGCAGCGCTTGTTCGACCTCGCGAAGTTCGTCGCGGAGAAGCTCTAGTGGGTCTGCCCGGAGGCATCAAGCACGTCTCCGAGCTCGCGGTCGAAGGCAAGCGCGTGTTCGTGCGCGTCGACTTCAACGTCCCGCTCGACAAGACGACGAAGAAGATCACCGACGATTCGCGGATCACCGCGACGTTGCCGACGCTCAAGCACCTGATCGAGCGCGGCGCCCGGATCGTGCTCGGCTCGCACCTCGGCCGTCCCGATGGCCAGGTCAAGCCGGAGTTCTCGCTCGAGCCGGTGGCCGCTCGCCTCGCCGAGTTGCTGTCGATCGACATCGCGCTGGCCGACGAGCCGGTCGGCGACGGTGCGCGCAAGGTCGTCTCGGACCTGCGCGACGGTCAGATCGCGATGCTCGAGAATCTCCGCTTCCATCCGGGCGAAGAATCCAACGACGAGACGTTAGGTCGCACCCTCGCGTCGTACTGCGATGTCTATGTCAACGACGCGTTCGGCACGGCCCACCGCGCCCACGCATCGACCGCCGGGATGGCGAAGTTCATCGCCGAGCGCGGCGCGGGCTTCGTGATGGGCAAGGAGATCGATGTCCTGTCGCGCTTGCTCGGCGAGGTCGATCGGCCGTACGTCGCGGTGCTCGGTGGCGCCAAGGTGTCGGACAAGATCGAGGTCCTCGATGCGCTGCTCGAGCGCGTCAACGCGATCGTGATCGGCGGCGCGATGGCGAACACCTTCCTCGCCTCGCAGGGCCGCAACCTCGGCAAGAGCAAGGTCGAGAAGGAGAAGCTGCCGAACGCGCGCGACTTCCTGCGCCGCGCGCAGGAGAAGAACGTCACCGTCTACCTCCCGGTCGACGTGGTGGCCGCGGGTGACATCGACGATGGCGCGAACGCCAAGGTGATGACGCTCGAGGGGCTCGGCGGCGATCAGATGGCGCTCGATATCGGGCCGGCAACCGTCGAGAACTTCAAGAAGGTCTTGACCGCCGCGCGCACGGTGTTCTGGAACGGTCCGATGGGCGTGTTCGAGAAGCCGAAATTCGCCGCGGGCACGGTCGCGGTCGCGAAGACGCTCGCCGACAACAAGCTCGCGCTGACCGTCGGCGGTGGTGGTGATTCCGCCGCCGCAGTGGCGCAGGCCGGGCTCGCGGACAAGGTCACGCACGTGTCGAC
>JACCYD010001240.1 GCA_013696695.1 Deltaproteobacteria bacterium
GAACCTCGAGGCCGCGATCCTCGCCGCGCTCGCGAAGTCCCCCGACGATCGGCCGGCGTCGGCGCGCGCGTTTCTCGACAAGGCGTTCGCAACGACGTCGTCAACTGCCGTGTAGGCGGCCGGCCTCCTCGGGCGCTTGCGACGACGGCTGGCCCTCGGGCACGACGACCTCCACTGGCGCTTGCGACGACGGCTGGCCCTCGGGCACGACGAGGACCTCCACTGCCGCGTCGCCGCGGCGATCTAGCGCGCTGCTGGTGGCCACGTCGTCGTATTCGACGGGGCTGCTCTCGATCACCGCTCTCGATCACCGCTCTCGATCGCTCTCGCTCTCGGAGCTTGCGACGACGGCCGTGCGAAACAACCACCTCGCAGTCAAGCTCGGGCAAACGCACCAACACCCGAGGGCCAGGCGGTCGCGCTCAGCGGCTCTTCAAGCAGCGCTGCGCCTCTGCGAGCGAGTCAGCGTCGTTGATGCAGTCCGGGTCGATGTCGTGCTCCTTCATCTTCGAGGCGCACGTCGCGAGATCGGTGTCTCGCGACTTTGCGGCCGCCTCGCGGAGTCCCTTCCCGAAGTCCTTCGACCCACCGAGCTTGTCGATCTTCTCGATCTCGGCGTCGAGCTCCTCGGTCGCAAGCTCGATCATGTGCTTGCAGGCTTTCTCGTGGTTCGGCTTGCCGCAGCCGGTGGAGACGCTGAGGGCGAGCAGGAGCGTGGATAGGATGGCCAGCTTCTTCATTGGCTATCCGGACGAGGAAGCATCCAGCGGGTCGCGCTACTTGCCGTCGAGACAACGCTGCGCTTGTTGCGCAGTCGACGCGACGGGGAGTAGTAGCAGGCCCCGTACCCATCGCTACACGACGACGACCCGCTTCCAAACGACCCCCGAGTAGTCGGGGTCGGTGCCTCGCTGCTTCAGATTCTCGACACAACGTCGAGATGGTCGGCGGCGAATCGCGTGCGATGCTCGTCGGCGCGGGCTCTGATCCGCGCGCGCCGGCGGTCGCGATTCTCGGTCGCGAGGGACTGCTCGGTCAGCTCATCGGCAATCAGATCGAACGCCAGGTCGGGCGCTGAATAAAGCTCTCACCAGCGAGCGTCGCCGCGACGTGGTCCCAGCGGAAGGACGCGGCGTCGGCGTCGTCCTCGAAGCAGCCGAGCGTGCGCGACAGATAGAGCACCTCGAGGCGCTCGACGATCCGCGGATGCGCGAACCAATCTGGTCGCGCCGCGGCGAGCCAACGCGGCATCTCGGTGAACGTCGACGGATCGATCGACGCGTCGTAATCGGCCGCCGCGAACAACCGCGGTGAGTCGGCGACCGCGAGCAAGATCTCGAGGTCGGCGTGACTCCACGACGGCCGCGACCACTCGAGATCGAGGAGCGCGGAGACGCGCTGGCCATCCCACAGCACGTTCTCGAGGTGCGGATCGCCGTGGACGAGGCCGCGGTCGGCGTCGTCGAATGCGCTCCACCGCTGCGTCACGAACTCGGTGGCGAGCTCGACGATCGCCGGATCGTGCGGTCCGATCACCTCGTCGATCAGCTCGAGCAGCGGACCGAGCGGCAGCGTGTGAGGCGGCCGAAAGGCCGGCTGAGGTCGAAAGTCGTCGTCGGGGATGCCCTCGATCGGCGTTCCGTGCACCGCGGCGAGCGCGGCGGCGAGCTGATGGATCGCGTGCTCGCGCTCCACCGGTGTCATCGACATCCACGCGCGGCCGAGATCGATGCCGGGCACGCGGCGCACGAGCATCCACTCGATCTCGTCGTCGTGCCCGACGGTGACGACCTCGGGGTAGAGCGCTTCGCGCGGCAGCGCCGACACGATCCGGGCCTCGCGCGCGAGCCGCCCGACGCCGCGATGGTTGATCCGCAACACCAGCGTGTCGCCGAGCCACGTTTCGTTCGCGTAGCTCACGATCCGCGTCATCGGGAGATCGCGATCGAGCCCGCACGCGGCGAGGGCGGTTTGCCGACGGACGTGCTCGGCGGCGCTGAGGAGGGTGAGGGACACGGGGACGCGATACTGTGCCGCGATGGGCACCTGGGGCCACGGAAATCTCGAGAGCGACTACGCCCTCGACGAGCTGTCGACGCGGGCGAACGAGCTGCTCACCAGCCTGCTACGCCGCGCGCAGCGCAAGGAGAGTCGCGAGTACGACGAGTACGATCACACGACGCTGTTCGTCGAATTCGAGATCGTGTTCGCGCTCGACGCGCACGGCATCATGAGGAACGGCACGTTCCCGATCGCCGATCTGGTGCGCGCGCTGGCGCAGGACTTTCTTGCTGCCTACGACGTCTACATGGACACGTCGTGGCCGGAGCGCCGCGCCAAGATCGTCGAGACGTTCGAGCGGTTCGCTGCGTTGTGCGACAAGTACGAGGGCCACACGCTGCTGCCGGGCCCGGAGATCAAGTCGGTGCCGAGCGCGACCAAGGCCACCGCCGCACCGATGAGCAAGGCAACGGCGTCGCGGGCCGCGCGCGCCCGACCGGCCACGAAGTCGAAGGCGAAGCCGCCGAAGGCCAAGTCGAAGTCGAACGCGAAAGCGAAGGCAAAGGCGTAGGCGAAGGCCAAGGCCAAATCGAAGCGTTAGCGTCGGCGCGGCGCAAAGCGGTAGTGCGCGACGATCCACTCGCGACCGTTGCGATAGCCGAACAGCTCGGCGCACGCGAGGAAGAACACCCGCCAGCGCTGGAACCGCTTGCGCGCCTCGGCTCCGTAGGTCTCACCGAGGATGTTCACCGCCTCGGCCTCGCGCGCCATCAGATTCGCGTACCAGGCCTCCGCGGTGCGCGCGTAGTGCGTGCCCGCGAGGTGCCACTCGCGCTCGATCGCGAGATCGGCCTGGAACGCGTGGAGCAGGTGCGCCGACGGCATGATCCCGCCGGTGAAGAACTCGCGCGCCATCCAGTCGGAGCCGCCGGCATCCTCGAATGGATACGCGTAGTGGCGATGCGCGAACACGTGGACGAACAGCGCGCCGGCGGGACGCAGCCATCGCGCGATCCGCCGGAGAAGCTGCTCGTAGTTGCGCATGTGCTCGAACATCTCGACGGACACCACCCGATCGAAGGCATGCGAGCCGAGCTCGAGCGTGCGGACATCCGCGGTCTCGACGCGAAGGTTCGCGATGCCGCGCGATGCGGCGGCGGCCTCGATCCACGTGCGCTGCGTGCGCGAGTTCGAGATCGCGGTGAAGCGGCTATCCGGATAACGCGCCGCCGCCCACAGCGAGAGCGAGCCCCAGCCACAGCCGAGGTCGAGCACGTCCTGACCGTCGGCGAGCCCGGCGCGCTCGGCGGTGAGCTCGAGCATCGCGGCCTCGGCGTCGCCGAGCGTGGACACTCCTGGTGGGTAATAGCAGCTCGAGTACTTGAGGTGCGGGCCGAGCGCGAGCTCGAAGAACGCCGCCGGGACCTCGTAGTGCTGCGCGTTCACTGCGGCGGTCTCGATCGCGATCTCGGCGCCGCGCAGCTCGTCGACCAGCGCCTGGTGACGCGCCTGTTCGGCCTCGACCGGCCGGCGTTCCTGGCGCAGCCGTAGGGCGCAGATCGCCCGGATCCCGGCGCGCAGGGCAGGCTCGGGGACCCAGCCCGAATCGACGAGGCGCTCGATCATGGCGCCTTCGACTCGGGATGATCGCGCTTCAGCAGATCGATCATCGAGATCGGTTCGCCGCTGGGCGCGACGTACATCCACGGCGAGCCGAACTTGTTCTTGCCGAGCCGGTCGAGAAGCTCGTGCTTGCTCGCCGCGCGGAACGACAGGAACAAGCCCTCCTTGCGCGCACCGGCCGCCCACTCGGCGGCGGGCAGGGCGTCCTTGATACCGGCACCGAGCACCTTCTCGAGCCCGATCTGACCGGGCAGCTTCTCGAGGAAATCGAGCACGCTGTCCGCGTAGCCGACCAGCGAGCGCTCCCTGCTGCCGCCCAGCCCGGCGAGGTCCCGGATCGAATCGATATCCTTCGAGACCTGCGCGAGCGTCGCGGTGCCCTTCTCGACGTTCTCGAGGATCCGCGGCAGCCGCTCGCCGACCATCTCGTTGGTGCGCTTCACCTCGGTGCGCATGTCGTTCAACATCCAGATCACGATCGCCGCGCCGACGATGGCGACTCCGAGGCAGACCCACTTGAACACCGCGGCAGCCTAGCGCGTTGCCGCGTACGAAATGCAGTCGCGAAGATCGCGATGGCGCGGTGAACGCACATCTAACCCCTGGAAAAACCGGCGCACCTACAGCGACAGCACGCAGCGAGGTCTTTAGAACGGAACTCGATGACTCGATCCTGGGGGATCCTGACGGTTGTCTTGTGTGCCTGCACCGGCACGCTCGACGGTGGTACCGCCGACGATGATGGTGGCGATGACGATCCGGGCCCGGGAACCGGAGACCCGCCGCCGACGGCGAACGGCGCCTACTTCTCGGAGTCGATGTTCTTCGATCAAGTCGCGACCAACCTGCCGAAGGCGGCGAACAGCGCCTCGATGCTCGCATCGGTCAAGTCCGCCGGTGGCTGGGGCACGGGGGCGATCCAGATCGACTTCACGATCGACGTGCTGACCGCCGGTTCCAGCGCGGAGATGAAGTCGTTCGAGCCGACCGATAACTTCTGGGCGCCCGATTGCGATCTCGTCCCGGTGCCAATTCCTGCGGGCGGCAACGTCGAGAACGAGGATGGCTACGAGTGCACGTCCGGTGGCGACTGCCATCTGATCGTTCACCAGCCGTCGACCAACAAGCTGTACGAGATGCTCGGCGCGAGCATCTCCGGCGCGAGGTTCGACGGCGGCTGCCTGGTGGTGTGGGACACCGCGACGACGTACTCCGACACGCTGCGCGGCGATCAATGTACGAGCGCGGATGCGGCCGGGTTCCCGATCGCGCCGCTGTTGTTCACGGCCGACGAGGTCGCCGCGGGCGAGATCAACCACGCGATCCGCTTCATCCTGCCGAACAACCGCGTCAAGCGCGGCTTCATGCGTCCGGCCACGCACGGTAGCGACACCACCGGCGGCAGCGACGCACCGCCGTACGGCATGCACCTGCGGCTGCGCGCCGACTATCCGATCGATTCGCTGCCGACCGAAGGCGCGAAGGTCGTCGCGCGCGCGATGCAGACGTACGGCATGTATCACGCCGACGGCGGCAACATCGCGCTGACGGCGCAGAGCGATCGCCACACCACGGCGAAGTGGGAAGACCATCTCGGTCCGTTCGATCTGGATGCGCTGGCGATCGACGACTTCGAGGTCCTCGACCACGGCGGCATGATCCCGCTGACCTACGACTGCGTGCGCTGATCGTCACCCCAGCGCGCGAGGTAGCGCTCGCCCACGGATACGCCACGCGGAGTGGCTCGAGCACGAGCAGTGGCTTGCCGAGCGCCTTCGCCTGCGCGATCGCGTGATCGAGTGCATGACTCCACGTGGTCCGGCGCGCCGCGATCATCCAGTACAGGACGTACTGACCGCGCGCCCGCACGGACGCGGTGTTCGCCGTCCTGAGTCTCAGCGCCTGGACGTTAGCCGTCATCGGATCTGCCTGACCCACGCTTCGACGCCTGCCGCAGGCCCGGGGTTACTCGCCGTCGTCGGGCTTGTCTTCTTCTTCGGGTGGCGGTGGATCGTCGAGGCCGCCGCCGCGGTCGCCGCCGTACTGAGACAGCACGAGGTCGATCGCCGCCTTCTTTATCGCGAGCGTCAGCACTGCGGAGTCGCCTTCGATCTTCGCCGTCGACGACAGGAACATGGCGAGTGCCTGCGATCCCGATTCCCAGATCTCGACGGTGCGCTTCGCGGCATCCGGCGACTCCATCTGGGCGCGTGCATCGACGAGCACCTCGTCGGTCAACCGGATCGCGACCTCGATCGCGACCGGCTTCTCGCCGATCGAGCCGCCGACCCGATTCATCCAGTCGCCCTTGCCGGACATCAGCACCCACATCACCGGCTCGCGCGCGAGGCGATCGAAGCGCGCCATGAACGGCTTCGACGCGCGCAGCGGGGCCGCCGTCGCGACCGCGGCCTGGAGC
>JACCYD010001278.1 GCA_013696695.1 Deltaproteobacteria bacterium
GTACTTGATCGCGCGCCGGCAGGGCGACGAGGCCCGCTTCCTCGCCGGCGCCGCCGGGCTCACCGACACCAGCCAGATCGATTTCGCGCTTCGCGACTACAAGAAGCTCGCCGCCAGCACCACCTCCGGCTGGCGGATCCCCGCGAAGGTGGTGCTCGACGAGCCGGTGCCCGAGGCCGAGCTCGCGCAGTACCAGCCGCTCGAGCGCGCGGTGTACGAGATCGCGCGGGCCCTCGAGCGAAGCGATCAGCAAGCCGCGCGCGCGATCACGGAGCGAGTGTGGGCGGATCACGTCACCGGGAAGTTCATGACGAGCCCCGATTTCTACGTGCTCGAGTATTTCGGCGAGGTTCTGGTTGCCGGTGGGATGAAGGATGAAGCTCGGCGGCTGGTGAAGCTGCTCGCCGATCACTCGAAGCGCCGGCAGAAGCGCGGCTATCACCGGCTCTCGAACCTGACGGCGGCGCTCACCAAGGATGCGTCGCTGGTCGTTCGCGGCGGGACGGTTCGCAACGCGCGGCTCGCCGATGCCGCCGAGGCTGAGATCGCGGGAGATCACGCGAAGGCGGCGGCCCTGCTGCTCGAGCTCGTGGCGAACCCATCGCCAACCTGGGACTACCCGGAGCGCGCGATGCTGATCCGTAATCTTCGCGCGATCCCGAAACGCGATGACGAGGTCGCGAAGATCTGCAACGACACGCTCGAGCCGGCGATGTACCGGCACGCGTTCCCCGTGGTACGAGCGACGTGCCGCAAGCGTTAGAGGTCGTGGCGAAAGAAGAACTGTCCTTGCATCGCCGCATCGGGTGACGCATCGAAGACTTCGTCGGCCGTGGACATCGTCCACGTGGTGTCGAGCTTCGCGGCGTCGTACTCGAAGTTGCCCATCACGTGGCCGCGCACCTGCGCGCACCTCCACGCCGCCGGTGATGGCCACCGACGAAGGTCTGTCGGGCGGCGAGCTCACGATCGCGGCAACGCTATTCTTCTAGGCGGAATAGACGCTGTCGCCCGCGAGCAGCGTCTCGACCACGCGCACGCGCTCGAGTGCGTCGCCCGCGTACGGATCTTCCGACAGCACCACGAGGTCGGCGCGCTTGCCGGCCTCGAGCGTGCCGCAGACGTCGAGCGAGCCGGTGGCGATCGCCGCGCCGCGCGTGTAGCCGGCGATCGCCTGCTCGACGGAGATGCGCTGGTCGCGATCGTGGATCCGGCCGTCGCTGAGCTTTCGCGTCACCGCGCAGCGGATGCCGTGCAGCGGATCGAAGGCCGTCACCGGGTGGTCGGAGCTGAATGCCAGCGTCACGCCGCTGTCGAGGAACGATCGGAACGGCAGCATCGCGAGCCCCGATACCGGGGGCGCGGCGGAGATCCCGGGCATCCCGAGAAACGACGCCTGCGTCGAGATCACGATGCCGAGATCCGCAATGCGCTTGCGATGGAGCTCGGTCGTGAACGTCGCGTGCTCGATGCGCGGCGGAAATCTCCGGCGCGCAGGCGCTGATTCGATCGCGTCGAGCGCGACATCGACGGCCTCGTTGCCGATCGCGTGGAGCATCAGATCGAAGCCGCGATCGGTCGCGTGCTTGACGCACGCCTGCGCGGCCTCGGTGTCGTAGAACAACAGCCCGCGGTGCAGCTTGCCATCGCCGCCGCGGCGAAACGGCGCGCCCATCGCAGAGCGCATCGGCGTCAGCGAGAACCGCGTCAGCACGCGGCCCGCCGTGGCGAGCGCGCTCTTCGCGATCTGGCCGAGCGTCAGGCACATCGCGCAGCGCTCGGCGCCATCGAGCACCATCTTCACCGGTCCGACGCGCGACGCATCAGAGCCTTCGCCGCTCGGCGGGCCGTCGAGGCGCGCCGCGTCGCCTTGCATGAAACTACCGGGCGCGAGCGGGCTGAGTACGACGGACAGCTTCAGGCCCTCGGCCCGTGCCCGCTGGTACAGCGCTTCGAGCGCCGGGCTGACGATCGGATCGTGGATCCGCGTGATGCCGGTGGCGAACAGCTGCGCTTGGTGTGCGATGGCATCGCGGACCCAATCCTCCGCGTGTTGCGTCGTCAGCGATTCGCGCGCGAGGTGGTCGCAGCGCTGCATCGCGGCCTCGATCAACCGACCGGTGGGGTTGCCGTGGCGATCGCGCACGATTACCCCGCCGTGCGGATCGGGCGTATCGCGGTCGATGCCGGCTTCGCGCAACGCGCGCGAATTGACGACCGCTTCGTGATGCGAGTAGTGCATCAGCAGCACCGGCTTGTCGACGCACGCCGCATCGAGATGCTCGCGCGTCGGGTGTGCGCCTCCCGGCAGCGACTGGGCGTCGTAGTCATAGCCCACCACCCATGCGCCCTCCGGCACGCTCGCCGCGCGCACCTGCAGGCGCTTCACGATCTCGTCGATCGTCGGCGCATCGTGTGGTCCGCACGGGGCCGCGTGCGCGAACAGCACCGCGATACACATGTGGTGATGGGGGTCGATGAAGCCGGGGACGATCGCCTTGCCGCCGAGATCGATCCGTTCCGCCTTCGGCGCGCGCGCCGCGACCTCCTCTCGCGAGCCGACGGCGACGATCAGCTCGCCGTCGATCGCGATCGCTTCCTGCGGCGTCAAGCCGGGAACCATCGTGTGGACCGCCCCGCCGGTGAAAATTCGCATCCCGCGATCACACCACACCCAGGGGCGTGGTACCGGAAGGACGATGTCCACGGTCGACGAGATCGCCGCGCTGCCGATCCCCGAGCGGGGGCGGTTCGGGGAGTTCGGCGGGCAGTACGTCGCCGAGACCCTGATGCCGGCGATCACCGAGCTCGAAGCTGCGTGGCGGGTCGCGCGTGGCGACGCGAAGTACTGGGATGAAGTCGACGGCCTGCTCGCGGACTACGTAGGACGGCCGTCGCGCCTGTATCACGCGAAGCGGTTGTCGGCCGACATCGGGGCCGCCATCTACTTCAAGCGCGAGGACCTCAATCACACCGGCGCGCACAAGATCAATAACTGCATCGGCCAGGCGGTGCTCGCGCGCCGGATGCGGAAGAAGCGGCTGATCGCGGAGACCGGCGCCGGGCAACACGGCGTGGCGACGGCGACGGTCGCGGCCCTGTTCGGCTTGCCCTGCGAGATCTACATGGGCGCCGAAGATGTCGTGCGGCAAGCGCTCAACGTCGAGCGCATGCGACTGCTCGGCGCCACGGTGCACGCAGTCGAGAGCGGGACGCGCACGCTCAAGGACGCGATGAACGAGGCGCTGCGCGACTGGGTGACCAACGTCGGCGACACCTTCTATCTGATCGGCTCGGTCGCCGGACCGCATCCATATCCGTGGATGGTGCGCGACCTCCAGTCGGTGATCGGTCGCGAGGCGCGCACTCAGATCCTCGCCGCGGCGGGCAGGTTGCCGGCCGCATGCATCGCCTGCGTCGGTGGGGGTTCGAACGCCGGTGGCTTGTTCGCGCCGTTCGTCGAGGACGCGGCTGTCGCGCTGTATGGCGTCGAGGCGGCGGGTGAAGGCATCGGCACGGGCCGCCACGCCGCCACGCTCGCCGCCGGTCGGGTCGGCGTGTTGCACGGCAGCAAGAGCTACGTGCTCGTCGATCGCGACGGGCAGATCGCTCACGCGCACTCGATCAGCGCCGGTCTCGACTACCCCGGCGTCGGCCCCGAGCACGCCGCGTGGAAGCAATCGGGCAGGGTGCGCTACCTCGCCCGCACCGATAACGACGCACTCGAGGCACTCGAGCGCCTCGCGCGTAGCGAAGGCATCCTGTGTGCGCTCGAGACTGCACATGCCGTCGCGGCGATCGACGAGGTCGCGAAACATCTTCTCCTGAGCGCTCCCAACATTGGCCCGATCATCGTCGGGCTATCGGGGCGCGGCGACAAGGACATGACCACCGTCGCGCAGCGCCGGGGCGCCCGATGAGCTTGCGCGCCGCGTTCGATGCCGCGGCCGCACAGAACCGGGCTGCGCTGGTCGCCTACCTGACGTTCGGCGATCCGGATCCGGTCACATCGATCGAGGTCGTCGAGGCCGCGTGCCGCGCCGGCGCCGACGTGATCGAGCTCGGCGTGCCGTTCTCGGATCCGTCGGCCGATGGGCCATCGATCCAGCGCGCGATGGAGCGCGCGCTCGCGGCCGGCGCCACGCTCACCGGTGCGATCGATGCGGTCGCCGAGCTGCGCTCGCGAGGCATCACCACACCGATCGTGCTGTTCGGGTACTACAACCCGATCTTCGTGATGGGCGCCGATCTGTTCGCCGCACGTGCCGCGACTGCCGGCATCGACGCGGTGCTCACCGTGGATCTCCCGATCGACGAGATCGCGGAGCTCGCCGGTCCGCTCGCCGCGCATTCGATCGACATCATCCCGCTGGTCGCACCGACCTCGACGCCCGATCGCGTCGCGCGCCTCGGCGAGCTGCGTGCCCCGTTCGTCTATTACATCTCGCTGACCGGTGTCACCGGCAGCACGGCCGCGGCTCCCGTCGACGCCGCGCGTCTCGACGCGATC
>JACCYD010001297.1 GCA_013696695.1 Deltaproteobacteria bacterium
GATCGCGGTCGGCTGCGTCGCCGCGCACCACGGCCAAGGCGAAGAACCGCGCCGCCACCACCGGGTGGGTCCCTGGTCACCGGTGACGTCGGTGGTTCTGGTACCCGCGCTGACCGGTGGCGACAGCGCGGAAGCACCGCGAACCTTGAGGCCCCGGTTCGCCGGCCGTAGAGACGCTCGAATCGACGCGCTCACCGAATACCTTCAATTCTTGATCGCGTACCGCGAGGCGCGGACCTGCTGGCTCGAGCGTCGATCTTGTGCGTTTCCTCAAGGCACGTACTGGCTTGCTCGGTTCGCGCCGATTCCACGCGAATCACTCGCCTGAACGCGGCCGCCTCCTTTCCTTCTCCTGCACTGGCTCGCGCGGCGAGCCTGGTGCTGCCGCGCATTCCGGACTCTTTGACGGCGCCTGGCCTGGGTCTCCGACGACGATCCGGTTCATTGGCCACCGATTCTTGGCGCGACAACACTTTGAGCCGCTCCCGCCAACTCCCGCTTTTCAAAACCCCGGTACGGGCGTGGGTAGTGTGGGTAGTGGGGGAGAGTTGAGACTCAGTCGACGCGCAGCGTGAACGAGCCCGCGTGGCCGCGCGTCTGCGTCTGATACATCAGCTCCGCACTCGCCGGCACGAAGGCGAGATCGCCCGCCGATTCGAGGTGCAGGATCGTTCGCACCTCGGTACGTGCGGGAACCTGCTCGAAGTGGAACGCGAGATGCGATTCGCGATCTTCGCGCAGCACCCATGGCTTCGCGGCGCGCGGGAAGCGCGCGTCGTCAACGGGGAGCGCCTCGGCGCCCGCGGGTTTCGGATCCTCGATCAGCAAGTAGCGCATCGCCTCACGCTTGGCGTGCTCGACGCGGATGATGCTCTCGATGTAAGAGCCGCGCGCGATGCGATCGTTGGGCTTGAGCTCGCGGATGACCTTGCCGTTCGCCTCGACCAGGCGGAGCGTGCGAGTGACGACCAGGCCATCGGACGCCGAAGGCAGATCGCGACCCTTCGTGCGGTAGCGGAGTACCGCGCGCACCATGACGCCGGCGGAGGCGTTCGCGAAGGTGATCGTCGGCGTGCGCGACAGCTTCGCGCCGTCGAGCGTGATCGTGCGGGCGAGGCCGTCGGTGAACGTCAGGTGCTGGATCGGTCCGCCGTCGACGGCGAAGTCGATGGCGGCGGCCTTGCCCGTGCTGATCCGCTGCGCGCGCACGTAGGCCGTCATCGCGTACAGCACCATCGCGGTGGCCTTCGTCGAGTTCCAGCGATCGCCGCGCTTGGTGGCGACGAAGTACGCGATGGCTTGGCTGATCAGCGGATCGTTCGAGTCATGCGCGACCAGCGCCGACACTACGGCCGCGGTGGCCTCGATCGGATCCTCCATCCAGCGCGAGAAGCTGCCGGTTTGCCAGTGCACGCCCTCGCTGCCCCGCAACGCGCGCGCGCGCAACGCCGTGGCAAACCGCTTCGCGACCGCGGCATCACGCGCGACGGCGATCTCGAGTGCGAGAGCGAGCGCGTAGTCGGACAGCTTGTCGGCGCGGCTGACGAGCCAGCTCCACCACGCGTCCGGCAGCTTGTGCTTCTGGGCGTAGACGTACATGAGATACGTGCGGTCCGAGATCGACTCGTCGCCGCGGCTAGCGATCAGCGTGCGAATGCGCGCGAGGCCGTTCTTGAGGGTGTTGTCGTCGGGCAGCTTGTAGCCGGCGCGTTCGGCGCGCAGCAGGCCCCACACCACGTACGGCGTGATCATCTCGTGAGTCTCGGCGTGGCCGTTCCATGCCCAGCCCCCGCCGGGCTGCTGGAGCTCGGTGAGGCGCTTGATGCCGCCCTCGACCACCTTCGGCAACCGCGCGGCGAGTGCGCCGTCCTGGATGCCGAGGTTCTGGAGCACGCCCGCGACTTCGATCGCGGGTGCGAACCTGCTCATCGTCTGCTCCGCGCAGCCGTACGGATACTCGACGAGGTAGTCGAGCGTCTTCGCCATGTCAGCCGCGAGGGATGGTGCGAACGTCAGCTCGAGCTTGGCATTTCGCGGCTCGACTCCGTCGGGCAGCGCGAGCGTGAGCGGGCGATGCGCGAACCCGGAGGCGCTGACGACCTGGTCCGCGGACGAGGCGATGATCGGGATGCGCTTGAGGCTCGCGTCGGGCGGTGCACCCGGCGCGGCGGCGCTCGCGAGGAGTGACGCGAGCCCGGCGTCGCGGGCACGCACGCGCCAGGTCACCGGGATGCTCGCGCCACGGGCCACCCGGATCGTGCGGGTCGCCGGCGTCAACACGTCGATGCGCTCGGTCTGCAGCGACACCGTGATGTCGCGATCGACATCGGTCAAGTTATGCACGCTGGCGCCGACCTCGACGATGTCGCCCTCGACGAAGTGTCGCGGCAACAGCGGCCAGATCATCAGGTCGCGCACCGTGCGCAGCTTCGCGACGTGGCGGCCTGCAGCGCGGCGGCCGACTGCGGTGACGACGACCTGCCAGTTGGTGAGCGAGTCGGGAAGCTTGAACTTGACGCGCGCCCTACCGGCCGAGTCGGTGGTCGTCACCTGCCACAGCGCCGAATCCGCGAAGTCGCGGCGCACCGCACCGCCCGATTCGCCACCACCGAGCGGCGTTGGTCCCGCGGAGACGAAGCTGACCGAGGGCTGGCTGGCCGCGTGCGAATACGACGAGTTCGCGGTTGCCGAGAACGAGGCGTTGCCGGTCACGCCGCCACCGCTGAACGAGATGCCGGCGACCGGGCGCATGACCTCGCGCGTCGGATCGAACACCGCGATGGTGTCGGCGACCTGCACGAATGCGATGTGCTCGAGCGTCGTGACGACGTCGATCAGGCGAGTGTTCTCGAGCATGGTCTTCGTCGAGACCGCGTTGCTCAGCTCGTGCGCGTCGCTCGCGGTCGCGGCAATCCCGAGGTAGCGCAGCAGCGATACCGTCGCCGTGACGTCGAGGGAATTTCCGGGCTGCAGGATCTGCGCGACCCGCAGTGCGTCTTGGCGATCGAGCTCGCCCTCCGGCGTCTTGATCGCGCGCTTCGCGGTGGCGCGTGCACGTGAGAGGACCTCGCCGACCGTCAGATCGCCGAGCTTCGCGCGCAGCGTGGTGAGCGCGGCACGCGCGTGCAGCCGATCGTCGCCGAAGTAGAAGTTGCGCGGGTCGATCGCACGATCCGGTGCGATACCGAGTAACGCCTGATCGTAGACCGAGATCGCGAGGTCGACCGGTTCGCTGGTGCCGACCTCGATCCCGAGATCGACCGTGTCGCCGGGACCGTAGGTGTCCTTTGCATCGGTGCGGATCGACAACGCGCGAGCCGACGGCGCGACTCGGAGC
>JACCYD010001301.1 GCA_013696695.1 Deltaproteobacteria bacterium
AAACCGTTGCCGGCATCGGCCACGCGCCCGCTCGCACGCGCGGTCCGCGACTTGCTCGCGCTCGCCGACCGTTACTACCGCTCCTCGGATCGCGGCATCTCCGCACTGCCGTGGCGCGCCGCGATCGCCGTGCGTGCTGCGCGCCGGATCTACGCCGCGATCGGCGATCGCATCCGCGCGAACCACTGCGACGTGCTCGCGGGTCGCGCGATGGTGCCGCGCAACACCAAGCTCGTGCTCGCACTGGGTGCAGTCGCACGCACGCTGTTCAGCTCGCCGTCGCGCGTTGGCGCTCGTGTGCGGATCCCGAGCCGGATCCTGGAGGTCCATGATGTCCCGCTCGTCTGATCCGAGCCCGCAGGTTCCAATCTCTGTGCCACTGTGCCTCTGTGTTGCATTCTTCGGGTCGGAGCAACAACACAGAGGCACGGAGGCGCCGAGCAGAGACGGAGCCTGGTTATTTCGTAGCATCCCCTTACTTCGTGCTGGAGGCAGCGGTGTCCCGCTTGCCTGAAGTCACCGTTGCCGCCGAGTCAAAAGCGTCCGGCAACGCGTTCCTGCGCTACGTCGGCCGCATCCGCGAGTTCGAGCGGGTCGACTGGATCGTCTACCTCGGCTGGGTCGGCATGATGCTCGGCCTCGTGTTGTCGACCGGCTTCTTCTTGCTCGCCGGTCGTGCGGTCGGGGTCGCGTGGCCCGCCGAAGCGTGGCTCGTGCCGGGCGGAGCGGCGGTGTTCGCGATCTCGATCGCGATCGACACCATCGGTCACCGCACGGTCTACAAGGAAGTGCTCAAGGGCGGCGAGCAACTGGTCCACCACATCACGATCCTGTGCGGCGTCGGCAGCGTGGTGCTGCTGTGCGCCGCGTACAGCGCGCCGTGGTGCGCGATTCCTGCGATGGTGCTGACCATCCTGTCGTTCATCTACTCGCTGATCGACGAGGCGTTTCACTGGCGCCGCTACGTGCGCTCGAAGGCGGACCCGGTCGAGATGTGGAGCCACGTCGGCATCCTGATCGGCCACGGCGTGATGATGCTCGGCTGGTGGCGGCTGTATCAGCTCGACTATCCGGGCGTCGAGCAGACGCTCGCCCGTGCGTTCTGAGATCCCGCTGCAAGTTCGCGAGCGGTCGTCTGCAGTTACATCACTGCATCCAGTTTCGGGTTCCCGGCGAATTGCTACTTCGAGACCGGACGCGTGGTCGTCCCAGGAGCTCGAATGCATCAGCTCTGCGCCGACGCTCGCACGTACATGCTCTCGGTCACCCGCCGCATCCTGCGCTGCGATGACCTGGCCGCCGATGCCACGCAGGACGCGATGCTGCTCGCGCATCGGTACCGCGACCAGTTTCGCGGCGAGTCGGCGTACCGCACCTGGCTGTATCGCATCGCGGTGACCACCGCGCTCCAGTACCTCCGCAAGCGCAGGCGGTCGCGCGAGGACCTCGTTGCCGAGATCGACGTGGCCGCGTTCGAGCCGCGCTGCCCGCGCCCCTCGCCGGAGCGCCTCGTCGCGACGCGCCAGCTGGTCGACTGCGCGCTCGACGCGCTCGGCGGCATCGATGCCGCGCATCGCAGCGTGTTCGACCTTCGCGTCGACGAGCACACCGAGACCGAGATCGCCGCTCGCCTCGGCATCTCGGTCGCCAACGTCAAGATCCGCACCCACCGCACGCGCCGTCGGTTGCGCGACACGCTGCGAGAGATTTACGCGATCGACGAGACCGCGTTGTCCGCGTAAACGGCTGCCGTGGCATCGACGTCGACGTCAACCGCCTACCGCAGTGCGTGCTTGCCCTTGCCGATGCGCTCGAGCAACACACGCCGGAACGGGGCCTTGACGTCGAGCATGCCGAGCACCGCCGACACGCCGAGCCGCTGCCTCCAAAGCAGCAGCATGCGCGCTGGCAACCGCACGCCACCGGCGGCGAGCACCCGGCCCGTGGTCTCGGCGAGCTGACTCGCGTATGCGGGTGACCAGTGGAAGTCGCCGTGGGTGGCGAGCGGCGCCGCCAGCGCCTGCTCCCACTCGCGATGAACGACGGTCGCCAGCCGATCGGTGCGCGCGAGCAGGCCGGTCGCGGCGAGCCCCATGCGAAAGCGCTCTGCGCCCTTGATGACATCGTCGTCGAGTAGCGCCCACCACAGCTCGCGATCGGCATCGCGCACAGCTTCGGGCAGCTCGAGCGAGCACCCGAAATCAAGGCACCACAGCAGCGCGCTGCCATCGGCCTGCGGTTCGACAAGGAAGTTGCCGGGGTTCGGATC
>JACCYD010001314.1 GCA_013696695.1 Deltaproteobacteria bacterium
TTCGAGACGCGCCTCGAGATCGCCGACCAGCGGCACGGCCGACAGCTGCGCACCGTCGAACTGCGCGACCGGCGGCGACAACATCGCGCGCCAGCCACCGAACACGAAGCGGGGCACGATCGCGAGGAGCGCGACGTTGACCGCGAGTGCGGCGAAGGCCCAGCGCTTCGCACGCCTGAGATCGTCGGTGGGAATCAGCGATCGCGGCTCGACCTCCTCGAGCCGCTGCGAGGTGGCGACGATCAACGCGTCGACCAGCGCGGCCGAGGGAGCGCCTGGGCCGGTATGCGTCTTCGCGAGCTCGACCGACGACAGCAGATCGGAGGCGACCTCTTTGCGGCGTTCGCCGACCCAGCGTGCGACGTCGCTGTCGCTCGCCCACTTGCGGCGAGGCGCGACGACACCGAGGACGATCGCGCCGACGACGACGAGCACCACGATCACCACCGCCATGCCGAGCACCGCGAACGCACTCGTGCGGCTGTCGCCGACAAGTCGGCCGAGCAGCGGGATGACCAGCGCGAGCCCACCGATCGACGCAGCCGCATAGATCGCCGCGCGCCGGGCCTGGTGTTGAAACACCAGCGCCCGTACCCGTCCCAAGAACCCGGAAATCGATGTTTGTGCGTGAGGCACGAGCCGCCTGACCCGCGCGCGTTATCACACGATTTGCGGGATCCCGAGCATAGCGCTAGCGGGCTGTTCCGACATCCCGGTCGACACTTGAGCTATAACCAACCCGGACGTGAACGCGTGAATAAGGCCGGACAAAGACCGTCCACGGCTGCACATGGACGCTCCACGGCTGTTGACGACCACGAGCTGGTGCTCGCGGCTCGCAAAGGCGATCGCGATGCGTTCCGCACGCTATTCGAGCGTCACCACCGCCGTGCCTACGCGCTCGCCTTTGGTGTCCTCCGTCACCAAGACGACGCGATGGACGTCGTTCAAGACGCTTTCATCAAAGCTCACAAGTACTTAGACAAGTTCGAAGGCAACTCCAGCTTCTACACCTGGCTGTATCGAATCGTGATGAACCTGGCCATCGACCATCTTCGCAAGCACCGCCGGGTCAAGCCCGTCGAGCTGGACGAGACGCGTCTGGAGGAGAGTGCCGATGAGGGGCTGCTCCCCAAAGTGCTGGGCGGGAACCCCGGACGGGCGCTCCAGGACAAGGAGATCCGCATCCGGATCGACGCCGCCCTCGACGAGCTCTCCGAGAAC
Source organism: Deltaproteobacteria bacterium (assembly GCA_013696695.1). Lineage (GTDB taxonomy): Bacteria > Myxococcota_A > Polyangia > Haliangiales > Haliangiaceae > JABFXX01. The sequence goes on from JACCYD010001314.1 coordinate 1,225, forward strand.
CACCGGGCGGTGCTCGTGATGCGCGAGCTCGAGGGGTTGTCGTACGAGGAGATGGCCGAGGCGATGGCGTGCAGCAAGGGCACGATCATGTCGCGCCTGTTTCACGCCCGAAAGAACATGCAGAAGCGGCTGCTCGACCTGATCGATCACCCGTCGAAGGAGCTCCTCGAGGAGCTCGGCGTCAACGATCCCGAAGAAGCAGCCGCCCCGGGCACCGGCGCGGCACGAGGACGAACGTGAGCGGTAAAGACGATATCGAGCTGATGCAGCACGTCGATGGCGAGCTGGGAACCCTCGAGCTGGATCTGGACAAGGAAGGCGCACGCGAGAAGGTCGAGTCGCTCAAGCAGATGAGCGAGCTCGTGCGCGGTCACCTCGAGATGTCGGCGGACGCGATCCCCGATCGCCGGTTCGAGGCGATGTGGCGCGAGGTCTCGCGATCGATCGATGTCGATGCGCCAGTCGGCGTGCTCGCGCGGATCCGCTCGTGGTTCGAGCGCCATCGCGGGCACGTGTTCACCGGCATTGCGAGCGCGGGCGCCGTCGCCGCGATCGCGATCATGCTGCGCAGCGGCGACAAGGAAGTTGTGGCACCCAACAATGCGATCGACGTCCAACCCGCAGCGCTTCGCGCGCCTCCCGTGATCGAAGATCTCGAGACCCCCGGCGGAAACAGCACCGTGCTCAATATCGAAGACGATGATGGTCACACCACGGTGATCGTCGTGACTCCTGCAGATACTGTGGAGGGCATATGAGCCGCACGACCGGCAAACTCTTCGGAGCGATCACGTTCGCGATCCTCGCAGTCTCGTCGCTCGCGATCGCGGACAAGCCCGAGGAGCTGCCGAAGCCGCGTCGGGTCCCCGCACAGCAGCCCGCAATCGCGGTCACCTGTGACGTGTTCGAGGTGTGGGCGACGCACGGCAAAGGTGCGGCCGATCCGGCGATCAACAAGGTGCTGCTCAAGCGGCTCGAGAACTCGCTCAAGCAGACCGAGTTCAAGCTGCAGTCGAGCACCAAGGCTGCGCTGCCGGCGAAGAAGGCCGAGTCGATCAAGCTCGCGAAGGGCACGGCCACGATCACCCTGATCGAGACCGTCAACAAGTCGCAGGTGCGGCTGACCGTCGACTTCAACGCGGCGAAGGGCAACTCGAAGCAGACGACGCTGGTGTCGGCCGGCGACTATGTGATCGTGTCGGCGAACCAGTCGAATGCGCCGAATGCCGAGGCGCACGTGCTTGCTGTGGGCAGCTGCAAGTAGACGGAATCGTTCCGTCTCCCTGATCTGCCGGGCAGGCAATTCTCGTCGGGAGCTAGTCGTTGTATGACGGGTTTTTGATGCAGTCTGCCGTCCCGCCGCCACCGCGCGCCTCGTTGGTGCGCGTCGCCCGCGGGGCCACGCGGGGCGGGAGCACGCGCGTCAAGCCCAGCCGCAAGCGCTGGCTGATCCCCGCGATCGTCGTCGGCGTGCTGTGCACCGGGCTGGCGATCGGCCTACTCGTCATCTATCCGCGCGTCGGCGCCAGGATGGTCCGCGAGAAGGTCACCGAAAAGCTGACCGCGAAGCTCGGGCGCGAGGTCCGGCTCGGTGCGGTCGAAGTCTCGCTCGGTCACGCGACGATTCGCGATCTCGAGATCCGCGGCCCGAACGATGGCGAGCTCCCGCTGGTGCACGTCGCCAAGATCGACGTCGATTTCGCGGCGCTGCCGTCGCTGGTCGGCACCGTCGAGCTCGGCGCCGCGCAGATCGAGGGCGTGCTCGTCAACATGCGCCGTCACGCCGACGGTCGCGACAACGTGCGCGACATCATCGAGCGGCTGCAAGCGCAAAAGGGCGGCGGCGGGTCGGGCGGCGACGGCACGATGCCGACGTCGATCGCGATGACCAAGGGCCGGCTGACGTTTCACGACGCGCTCGCCGGCGCGACGCTGCTGGTCGGCGATGGCGATGCGTCGTGGAAGCCGGGCGAGCTGATCGCGCACATGCGCGACGTCACCGCCACCACGATGGCGGCTCCGAAGGCGTCGGCCGCGAAGCTCGACATCAAGAAGATCACCGGCGAGTCGCCGACGCTGGTCATCCAGGGCGGCGAGCTGGCGCTGTGGCCACGGCTCGCGCTGTCGAGCATCACCGGCACGATCGCCGCGGATCCGCAGCGCCCGCGACAGTTCACGATCGATCTCGCCGGCGGTTACGGCGGCGTCCCCAATCTATGGACCGCGAAGGGCCCGCTCGACACGATCGCGCTCACCGCGTCGATCGATCTCGAGGCACAGCGCTTCCAGCTCGATCGCCTCGCGCCGATCCTCGCGCGCACGCCGGTGGTCGATTACGCGAACACCTCGGTCGACACCAAGATCAAGCTCGACCTCGATCGCACCGGCGCCAAGTTCTCCGGTCAGTTCGCGCTACGCGGTCTCAACGTCGGCCACCCGATGCTGGCCGACAAGGAAGTTCACGATCTCGATCTGTCGGGCAAGATCGCCGGCAGCTACGACCGCACCAAGCGCGTGCTCGAGCTGTCGCGCGGCGACTTCATGACCCGCGACGTGCCGTTCTCGGTGACCGGCTCGGTGACCAAGGCGACTTCGATTGTCGAGGGAGCCCTACGTGGGCCCGGAGGCATCCAGCTGGTCGACATGCGCCTCGTCATCCCGCCGATCGATTGCCAGCGCGTGCTCGACGCGATTCCCGTCGAGATGGCGCCGTACATGGCGGGCTACAAGCTGCGCGGTGTGTTCGACGTCGACGTCAACCTCGGCATCGATTACGACAAGCTCGACGACACCGTGCTCGGCGGCCACGTCGGGCTCAAGCACTGCAAGGTGGTCGAGCAGCCGGCGGATTCGCCGAGGCGTCTGCTCAGGGAGTTCGAGCACTACGTCGAGGTCGAGAAGGGCAAGTGGCACTCGTTCGTGGTCGGCGAGTCGAACGAGGACTTCGTGCTGTTCGAGGACATCTCGCCGTACCTCGTGAAGTCGATCATGTCGACCGAGGACTCGGCGTTCTACTTCCACCGGGGCTTCATCACCACGGAGTTCCGAACCGCGCTCGTCAACGACCTCAAGGCCGGTGCGTTCCGCTACGGCGCGTCCTCGATCACGATGCAGATGGTGAAGAACGTCCTGCTCTATCGAGAGAAGACGCTCGCGCGAAAGCTCCAGGAGCTGTTCCTGACCTGGCACGTCGAGAACACGCTGAAGAAGGATCGCATCCTCGAGATCTACTTCAACGTGATCGAGTACGGCCCGGGCCTCTACGGCATCGGCCCGGCGGCGAAGCACTTTTTCGGCAAGGCCCCGAAGGACTTGAACCCGGTCGAAGCCGCGTTCTTCTCGACGATCCTGCCGTCGCCGAAGGAGCGCTACAAGCAGTACTGCAACGGCACGCTGACCAAGTGGACCAACGACAAGATCGCTCGCATCCTCGGCATCATGCTGAAGCGCGATCGGCTGACGCAGACCGAGTACGACCAGGCGATCGCGACGCCGCTGGCGTTCGACAAGGACGGGCTCGAGACCGAGCAGGAATGTCTCAAGCGCACCAACAACGTGATCAAGAAGGCGCGCTCGACGAATCCGCTTAAGCGGTAGCGGGCCCCGAGGCGGCGAATTGACGCGCATGTCGAAACGGTGGTCGTGCTATTCGATCGCGGTGCGCCGTCTCGTGATCGCCCTGTTGCTGCTCGGCATCGCTGCGCCGGCGATGGCGGAGGATCGCGAGCCGATTCGCCTCGATCCGATCAAGCAGATCGAGCGCCAGCGGATCGACGAGAGCGAAGGCAATGGCGGTCGCTCGGGGTTCTGGACCTCGCGCAAGCCGGCCAAGGGTGGCGCCTATCGCTGGCGGTTGCTCGGCATCGGGCTCGGCCTGATCGCACTCACCGGCGGCGGCATGGTCTTGCTCGTTCGCCGAGCCAAGCGCGAGAACCTCGCGCGCCAGGCGAAGCT
>JACCYD010001319.1 GCA_013696695.1 Deltaproteobacteria bacterium
CTTCGACGGCGAGCTGGTCATCGGCGATCTCTCGATCACCGGCAGGCTCGGCCACGTGCCGGTCGCGATCACGCTGGTCTTCGATCAAGTGGCGTCACCGCAGGTGCTCGGCGTGCGAGCGAGTGTGGGTGATTCGGAGATTGCGAGCGCGGCTGCGCGCGAAACGAAATTACAAATCGCCCGGCCCCTCGAGACCGGCGTCGAGGCCCACCAGGCACTCTCCGAGCGGGTGCGCACGTGGCCGCCCGACTTCCTCGATCTGGTGATCTCCGACGGTGTGGTGTCGGCGAGCTGGCTTTCCCGCGAGCGCCTCGACGCGACACGCGTCCGCGAGCTCGTGCACGCGCTCGGTGCGGTGCTGGCCGTGCTCGATCCCGGCGCCGGACCGTATCGTTAGGAAGCTCAGGGAGGGCAGCCGGGCGCGCCGGTCGGCTGGCCGTTCTGCTCGCACGGCGCGCACTTGAAGCCGCTCTGGCAGTTGCCACGAGCGAGTGCGATGCCCTGGATGCCGAAGTCGAGGCAATCCGAGAGGCAGACGCCGGTGTAGTCGCCCAGGATGAAGCTGTCGGCTTCGCACGCCGGGAACGGCCCGTTCGCGATGATCTCGTTCGGCACGCACAGCGCGCCGGGCGCGTCGTCCTCGCACTCTTGCTCGGACAGCTGCTCTTCCTGATCGTCGGGGATGCTGGTCGCCGGGACGCACTTCGCGCGACCGTCGCAGCACGACGCGAACGTCGTCGCGGGTTGCGTCGGGCCGGCATCGCACGACAGGCGGCACGCGCCGGTGTCGCTACCGTCGATCGGGCTGAAACACGGCGTGCACTTCTCGCTGGCGGCGCAGATGTCTTGCGGGAGTAGGCCGGCCTGTGCGGCGACCTGCGGGATCACGGTGTTGAGGCAGCGGCCTTCCGCGCCACCGGCCGAGGTGCACGTCGCGGCGGTGAACTTGCCACCGGTTTTGATGAACGCGTCGGGCACGCAGACCTGGACGCCGTCGGGGCACTTCGCGAGCTGCGCGGCCTGATCGCCGGCGAGCGCGGGATCGATGCAGTGGGCATCGGCGCCGCACGCCGTCAACGCCGAGGGATCGATCACCGGCGGGCAGCTCGCTTCGTAGTTGCACGTCGACGGATCATCGCAGCCGCCGGGGTTGACCGGGTTCGTCGAGTCGTCGCCTTCGCAGCGCGCGAGCTCCAGCAGGTCGCACGCGCCGGTCTCCGTCTGATCGAGCGGGTTGATGCACGGGACGCAAAGCTCGTCGGCGCCGGTGCAGATGTCGGGCTTGAGCAGGCCGGCGTTCTCGTTGACCTGCGGGATGCACTTCGAGAGGCACACGCCACTGCCACCGAACGCGGTGCAGGTGGTCGGCGGCGTGGCGGCGCCGGTCTTGAGGAACGCGTCGGGGATGCAGTAGCCGCCGGAGCTGCAGGTCGAGACGAACGGCTGGATCTCTGCCGGGACCTTGCTCTCGTCGAGGCAGTGACCTTCGCCGCCTTCGGCCTGGCAGCAGGCGTCGAGCGCGCTGATTCCCGAGAGGGAGAGCGGCGCACCGAGCGGCCCGTTGCACGACTCCTGGGTGTTCTCGGACGCTTCGTCGCCCGGGGTACAAGCGGCGATCACCAACAACAGGGCGGCAAGGGTTCGCATGGCGATCCTTGGTAACTACAGGAACCGCGCCACGTGTAGGCAACCGTTCCATCGAACGATTTCGATGGTTTGCGCCTGCGTCTGCGCACTTGGATCGTGGGACTTCCTCCCTCGATCGAGGGGCGCGAGCCAATTGACGAACGGTCAAGAAGCGTCAGTTAGTTGCTCGAAGCACCAGTCGACGACGGCAGCCGACGCACGCGGCTTCGCGAGCGCCTTCATCGCCGCCGCCATCTCCGCGCGCTTCGCGGGGTCGAGGAGCGGACGCAGGGCAGTGGCGAGCTTGTCGGCGGTGAGCTCGGACTGGCGGAACATCAACGCGGCGCCGGCGGCGGCCATTTCACGCGCGTTGATCTCCTGGTGATTGTCGGCGGCGAATGGGTACGGGATGAAGATGGCCGGCTTGCCCGCGATCGCGAGCTCGGCGACGGTGGTGGCACCCGCACGACCGATGATCAGATCCGCGCGCTGATACGCGCCGGCCATGTCCTTGATGAACGCCTTGCACTCGGCCTCGACGCCGGCATCTGCGTAGCGCTTCTGCGTGACGGCGAGATCCTTCTCGCCGGTCTGGTGCACGATCGAGATCGACCGCTCCTTCGCGATCGCGGTGAGGGCCGCGGCGGCGAGCTCGTTGACCGCGACGGCGCCTTGCGAACCGCCGCACACGAGGACGTGCAGCTTGTCGGAAGCGGCGGCTGTCGGGGTCTCGAGCAGCTTCTGCAGCAGGCCGCGACGCACCGGATTCCCGCTCATGATGATCTTCGTCGGCTTGAAGAACCGGCGGCTCTCCTCGAACGACAGGAACACGACGCGTGAGAGCTTGCCGAGGATCTTGTTGGTGACCCCGGGGATCGAGTTCTGTTCGCAGATCGCCGTCGGCACACCGCCGAGGCGCGCCATCAACACGACCGGACCTGACGCGTAACCGCCGACGCCGATCACGGCATCGGGCTTGAACTGCTTGACCAGGCGACGCGCCTGCCACAGCGCGCGCGGCAGCCGGAACATACCCTTGACCGCGCCCCACGCGCCGACCGTCTTGAGGCCAGAGACATCGATCAGTGCGAGATCCTCTCCGAGCTCGGGCAACACGCGCGCCTCGATGCCGCGGGCGGTGCCGACGAACCGGATCGTCGCCTGCGGATCGCGGGCGCGCAGCTCCTCGGCGACGGCGACGCCGGGAAACAGATGTCCGCCGGTTCCGCCACCGGCGATCATCAGACGCACGTTGGTACCAGAGTCATCTGTTCGCTCCATCATCACGCGGTGACTACGCGGACGCGAGCGCGTTTCTTCCGCACGGCCGCACGTTCCGGATCTTCCGCCGCTCTTGCGTTACGCGCTCGACCGACGTTGAGCATCAGCCCGACGAGGAACATCGTGATCGCGAGCGAGCTGCCACCGGCGCTGACCAGGGGCAAGGTGATGCCCTTGTTGGGAATGATGCCGAGGACGACGCCGATGTTGAACAGCACCTGGACGCCGAACAGCAGCGTGATGCCGAACGCGAGATAGCCGCCGAACACGTCGCGCGCGCCGAGCGCAGCGCGGATGCCGCGCCACACCAGGATCGCGAACAGCACGACGACGAGCCCGACCCCGATGAAGCCCATCTCCTCGCCGATCGGCGCGAGGATGAAGTCGTTGTGCGCCTCGGGCATGTAGCCGAGCGATTGATATCCGTTGCCAAGGCCGTTGCCGGTGAGCCCACCGGAACCCATCGCGAGGCGCGCCTGGACGAACTGATACGCCTCGCTGTCGGCGTATGCTTCGGGGTCGAAGAACGCCTTCATCCGCTGCAACCGCCACGGCGTGCCGACGATCAGCTGATAGCCGACCGGCGCGGCGCCGAGCAGCGCGAGCGCGATGTACGAGACCTTCGCGCCTGCCATGAACAACACGCCGAGCGTGGTCACGCCGAGCACGATGGCGCTGCCGAGATCGGGCTGCGCGAGGAGCAGCACGCTCATCGCACTGCACACCACGAGATGCGGAACGAAGCCGACCGTGAAGGTCTTCACCTGATCCGCCTTGCGGCCGAGCGAATACGCCAGGTACGCGACCAGCGCGAGCTTCGCGATCTCGACCGGCTGAAACGTCAGCGGGCCGAGGAAGATCCACCGTTTCGCGCCATTGCGTGCGGGCATCACGAGCGTGATCACCAGCAGCACGAGCGCGATCAGGAGCAGCGGGTACACCCACTGCTTGAGCCGGCGGTAATCGATCCGCGCGCCGACCCACATCGCGACACCACCGAGCGTCAGGAACAGCAGCTGGCGCTCGAGGTAGTGCGTCGGGT
>JACCYD010001336.1 GCA_013696695.1 Deltaproteobacteria bacterium
GTGCTCGCCGCCGGCGCGTGGACCGACGAGATGATCCGTCGCTTCGAGATCCCGATGGACCGGCCGCTGCTCCGGCGCACCAAGGGCGTGCACATTGTCCTGCCGCGCGAGCGGTTGCCGCTGACGCGCGCGATCACGTTGATCTCGCCGGTCGATGGCCGCGTGATGTTCGCGATCCCGTGGCGCGAGCGAACCGTGCTCGGCACCACCGATACCGATTTCACCGGCAGCGCCGATGACGTCGCCGCCGACGCCGACGACGTCAAGTACCTGTGCGAGTCGGGCAACGGCTACTTCCCGGGTGCGAACCTGACGCCATCCGATGTGATCTCGACGTGGGCAGGTCTGCGCCCGTTGATCGCCGCGCCGCCGAATGTCGACGAGAGCGAGATCTCGCGCGAGCACGAGGTGTTCACGCGCAAGGATGGCCTGGTCATCATCGCTGGCGGCAAGCTCACCACCTACCGCCGGATGGCGCGCGAGGCGATCGACAAGACGCTCGAGCTGATGAACGAGCTCGACGAGCGAGTCGAGGTCCACAAGATCAACACCAAGGATCGCCCGCTCCCCGGTGCGATCGGCCTCGAGCAACGCGACCTCGAAGGCGTCGCCGCCGTCGGTCGCGGGTTGATGGCGGAGCACGGGCTCGACGCCGACACCGCGACCCACCTGTGCGGCGTCTACGGAACGCGCGCACCCATCATCGGCGCTCGCATCGCCGCCCAGCGCACGCTCGGCGAACGCTTCGAGGCCGACCTGCCGTACGTGTGGGCCGAGATCGAGTTCGCGGCGTCGCACGATCTCGCGCGCACCGTCGAGGACGTGCTCGCACGGCGCGTCCCGCTGCTGCTCGTCGGCCGCGATCAAGGTCTCGTCGCGTGCGAGCGCGTCGCCGACATCTTGGGCGCACACCTCGCGTGGACTCCGGCCCAACGCACGCAGATGCTTGACGAATACAAGGCCGAGGTCGGCCTATCTCGACGCTGGCGCTAGCCGGCGTTAGGCGCCCGGCTCGCGATGGATCGCAGGATCGCGGCGTGATACGCCGCATCCCACGGGGTCGTTCCCCGGAGCTCAGCGCAGATGAGTCAAGCCACCAAGCCCGATCCGACAGGTGCACACACCACCACGGTGGGACACCCGACGGGACACCGTCACGTCCACGGGCCTGGGACTCAGGACAGGAAGGCGCTCGCCTGGCTGTCGCTCGGAGCGCTCGGCGTCGTCTACGGCGACATTGGCACGTCCCCGCTCTACGCGATGAAGGAGTGCCTGGCGTACGGCATCAAGGAAACCGCCGACGGCACGCGGGTGCTCGCGAACGGACTACCGGCGTCGATCCACGCCGTCGATCCAACTCCCGAGCGCGTGCTCGGGGTCGTGTCGCTGGTGTTCTGGTCGCTGCTGATCGTCGTGTTCGTGAAGTACCTCGCGATCGTGCTGCGCGCGGACAACAAAGGCGAAGGCGGCACGCTCGCACTCGCCGCGCTCGTCCAGCAGAAGCTGAAGTCGTCGCGCCGGCTCGCGTTCCCGATCCTGCTCGCGCTGTTCGGCGCCGGCATGCTGTACGGCGAGGGCCTGATCACCCCGGCGATCTCGGTGCTGTCCGCGGTCGAGGGCATCTCCGAGCAGAATGCCGACTTCACGCACCTCGTGATCCCGATCGCCGTCGTGATCATCATCGGCTTGTTCTGGGTGCAGCGCTACGGCACCGGCAAGATCGGCGCGATCTTCGGCTGGATCATGATGTTGTGGTTCGTCTCGATCGGCTTCGCTGGCGCGATCGCGGTGTTCGGTAACCCCGAGATCCTCGCGGCCGTGAACCCGTACTACGCGGCCAGCTTCCTCGCGACCAACCACTGGCACGGCTTCTTCCTGCTCGGCTCCGTCGTGCTGTGCGTGACCGGTTGCGAGGCGCTCTACGCGGACATGGGTCACTTCGGTAAGACGCCGATCCGCATCGCGTGGACGGCGGTCGTGTTCCCCGGCTTGCTGCTCAACTACTTCGGTCAGGGCGCGCTGTATCTGGCCGAGGGACGCCTGGTCAACAACCCGTTCTACGGTCTCGTCGAGGGTCCGATGTTGATCCCGATGATCGTGCTCGCCACGCTCGCCGCGATCATCGCGTCGCAGGCGCTGATCTCCGGCGCGTTCTCGCTCACCAACCAGGCGGTCCAGCTCGGCTACTTACCGCGTCTCACCGTGATCCACACGTCGAGCAAGCACGAAGGCCAGATCTACATCCCGGAGATCAACTGGGCGTTCATGGTGGCGTGCGTCGCACTCGTGCTCGCGTTCAAGAGCTCGACGAACCTCGCCGCGGCCTACGGCATCGCCGTCACCGGCCTGTTCATGATCACGTCGTTCATGATCTTCCTGGTCAGCCGGCGCAACTGGGGCTGGTCGCTCGGCCTCGCGCTGTGCTTCTACATCCCGTTCCTGGTGATCGACGGCGCGTTCTTCTCTGCCAACGTCGTCAAGATCGCCTCCGGTGGCTGGTTCCCCCTCGCCATCGGCCTCGGCATGTTCATCATCATGACCACCTGGTGGCGCGGCCGGATGGAGCTGTCGCAGATGATGGAGACTGGCACCATCCCCGACGACCTGTTCCTCGACGATCCCGACGTCAAGCACATGCACCGCGTGCAAGGCGCTGCCGTGTTCATGTCGTCGGCGACGGGCGGCATCCCGAACGTGATGCTCCATCACGTCAAGCACAACAAGGTGCTGCACAAGCAAGTCATCCTGCTCTCGGTGATCACCGAGAACATCCCGTTCGCGGTTGGCAACACGGCACTCACGGTTCGCGACCTCGGCCAGGGCTTCTATCGCGTCGCCTCGCGCGTCGGCTTTATGCAGCAGCCGAACGTCCCGAAGATCCTGCTGCGATGCGAGAAGCACGGCCTGTCCGTCAACGAGGCCGACACCACCTACTACATGGGCCGCCAGAGCCTGCTCACCACCGGCAAGACGCGGATGGCGCGCTGGCGAAAGACGCTCTACGGCTTCCTGTCGCACAACTCGCGCTCGCCGACGAGCTTCTTCAACTTGCCACCGAACCGCGTCGTCGAGCTCGGCCTCCAGATCGAGCTCTAGCGAGCGCGTCTCGTGGAGCCGCCTGGCCTGCCCCGCTCTGTCGAGGATCTCGACGACTGGTCGGTCTACGCCGATCACTTGATGACGATCGGCGATCCGCGCGGCGAGCGCATCGCGTTCGAGCTCGCGGTGCCCGCCGAGCCGACGACCGATCAGCTCGCGGCGTTTCAGGCGCAGGCACGTCGCGCGAGCCACCGCGACGCGCTGATCGGGATGTCGTGGTGCCTCGATCACGTCCGCACCCTCGAGCTGCGCCCGGCACGTCCACTGACGATCAGCC
>JACCYD010001405.1 GCA_013696695.1 Deltaproteobacteria bacterium
GGCTTCGAGATCGGCGTCGTCAAGGCGATGCGCGCCGTCGCGTGGCTCCAGCACCGCACGCTGCGGCGCGGCCTCGAGACCGTCCAGCAGAACGCCGCGGGCGACGTGTTCCTCGACAACCCCGGGCGCAGCGGTCCCTTCACCGGAACCTCCGCGCTCCGCGACACGACCACCCTCGCCTTCGAGGTGCTGCTGGCGCCGGCGCCGAAGTTGTCGTTCCGGGCTACCTACTTGTGGGGGCGAGCCGTCGGCACGTGGACCGGCCCGTTCGATCCTCGCCAAGGCGCCACGCTCTATACCGGTACGGAGTGGGACCTCGACGCGACCAACCTCTATGGCCGGCTCCCCACCGATGCCGGGCACCGGTTCGCGGTCGAGGGCGAGCGCCGCGGACGCGTGGGTCCGGTCGAGCTGGCTGTCTCCACCCGGCTGACGGTGTCGAGTGGCCGGCCGCGCAACGTGTTGGCCGATAGTGATCTCGGGGTGATCCACCTGTTGCCGCGAGGCTCGGGCGGCCGGATGCCGACCTTGTCGCAGGCCAACGTGCGGCTCGCGGCGCGCTGGCGGCGCCTCGACTTCACCCTCGACGCGTTCAACGTATTTGATCGTGAAGAGACGGTCACCGCCGGCGAGATCTACGGGGACGGCACACCGCCGATCGTGGGTGGCACGCTTGATGATCTGGTGTTCGCGAAGAGCGAGCTGTGCGGCGAGCTCGGTGCATGCACCGCTCGGCCGGTGACGCGACGGTCGACGTTCGGCCTGCCGACCTCGTTCCAGAACCCGCTGTCGGTGGTGCTCGGCGTCCACCACGCGTTCTAAGAAGTTTCTATAAGCGCTGCGGTCGGCGCTGATCCAAGCCGGCGATACCCCTGTGGATTGCGCGGCAATGCTATCGTCGAAATCCGTCGGGAGAGGGGTTTTCCTCGCGGTTTATTACGCTCGCGGAGTGTCCATGGCCGACATCGCTCAGTTCAAAGAAGCTGCTGCCGCCGTTCGTCACTCTCCACACGCGGTCAGTGCGTGGGAAGAAGTCGAAGGGCTCGCAGCTGATCTCGACAAGCCCGACGAGATCGTCACGCTCTACACCGAAACGCTCGGCGGCAATGTCGAGCCGCAAGTCGCGGAGATGATCGGCGAACGCGCCGGAGGATTCTGTGACGAGTGGTTCGGTGACGACCCGCTGATCCTCGAGAAGATCCTGCAACGCGTGATCAAGCTGGCGCCCGCGTCGGACTCCGCGCTGCAACGCCTGTCGGTGATCTACACCGTGGGCGAGCGCTGGGGAGATGCCCTCGGCCTCTACGATCGCGCCGTCGACGCCACCAAGGACAAGTCGCGTCGCGTGCGCCTGCTCCGCGAAGCCGCGCAGCTCGCAAAGGACGTCGCGAACCAGCCCGACAAGGCGATCGGCTACTACCAGGCGCTGCTCCCGCTGACGCCCGATGACGGCCAGATCAGCCAGAGCCTCGAGCGTCTGCTCGAGCGCCACGAGCGATGGGCGGATCTGATCGGCCTGTGGGAGAGCCGGCTCGAGAGTCAAAACAAGCGCGATCGCGAGCGCGGCCGCGCTCGAATCGCGACGGTGTGGCTCGACAACCTCAACGATCCCGGACGCGCGCTCGCCTCGACCAAGCCGCTGCTGTCCGAGGCCGAGGACGACAAGGAGCCGTGCAAGCTCCTCGAGCGCATCCTCGAGTCGCAGAATGCGACCCCGGCGATCCGCGACGCCACGCTCGATCTGCTGCGCTCGCACTACGACGCCGCGCAACGTCCTCAAGAAGTCATCCGCGTCCTCGAGAAGGTGATCGCACTCGAGCCCGGATCGAGCGGCCCGCGCCATGAAGAGGCCGGCTCGCGCCTCGCCGAGGCCGACGAGCTCGGCCCCGCGATGGATCACTATGCCGCGCTCCTCGCGATGGAGCCGGGCTCGAACGCCACCGAGGAGAAGCTGCGCGGCCTCGCCGAGCGCGGCGGCCTCCACGATCGCTATGCGGACGGTGTCGCAGCGGCGGCGCGCACGTCGAACGATCCCACTCGTCGGGTCGAGCTGTTGGGAGAAGCGGCGCGCACGCGCCTCGAGCGCCTCACCGACACCGAAGCTTCGATCAAGCTGCTCGTCGAAGCGTCCGAGATCAGCGGCGCCTCCGATCAAGAACAGCTCGGCGTGGCGCGTCGCCTCGCCGCGCTGTACGAGCAAACGAATCGGCCGCGCGAACGCCTCGGCGTCCTCGAGCGGCAAGCTCATCTCGAAGCAAACGAGGTCGCGCGCAGCCAGCTGCTCTCCGAGGCGGCGAAGCTCGCCGAGTCGCTCGGCGACACCGACCGCGCGCTGTCGTTATGGGAGCGGCGGATCGACAGCGATCCGGACGATCTCTCCGGTCTCGATGCCCGCATCGGCATCCTCCAGACGCAGAACCGCTGGGACGATCTGGTCGCCGCGCTCGAGAGCCGCGCGAACAAGGTCAGCGCGCCGAACCAGAAGCGCGCCGATCTGGTGCGCGTCGCACTCGTCCATCACCAGCAGCGCAACGATCTCGCCGCCGCGATCAACGCGTGGCAGCGCGTCGTCGCCGATCACAAGGATGACGAAGAGGGCATCAGCGCCCTCGCCGACCTGCTCGCCGAAACGGCGCGGTGGTCGGAGATGGCGGATCTGCTCGAGAGCTCGTCGGGTCGCGCGACGTCGCGCACCGTCGCGCGCCTCGTTCGCCTCGGCGATGCCTTGCGCGAGCATCTCGACGAACCCGTGCGTGCGCTGAGCGCGTATCGCAATGCGATCGCGATCGAACCGGCGAGCAAGCCGGCGCGCACCGGGTTGACCGCGTTGCTCGACGGCGCCACCACGCGTTCGGGTGCCGCAGATGCGCTCGCGCAAGCGTTCCGGATCAACGGAGATCTCGGCGGCGTGCTCGATCTGCTCCCCGCGCGCCTCGCCGAAGCGAAGGACGATCGCACGCGGCTCGCGCTCCTGCGCGAAGCAGCGCAGCTCCGCCTCGAGCACAAGCACGACGCGCCCGGCGCGCTCGCCGATCTCGCGAAGGCGTTCCCGCTGTCACCGCGCGATCAGCTGATCGAGAATCAGATCGTCTCGCTCGCCAAGACCACCGGCGATTTCGCGACCGCCGCGAATGCGTATCGCTCCGCGATCACGGCGCTCGGTGATGACGCGCGCGAAGCGGCACGGCTGCGGCTCGCGTATGCCGACCTCGTCGCCGATCACCTCGACGACAAGCCTGCGGCCGCGGATGCCTACGCGCAGGTCGTCGACGTCGAGCCCGGCAATCGTCGCGCGGTCCACGCGTTCGCGAGCCTCGGCACCGAGCTCTCTCGCTGGGATGCCGCCGCCGATGTGGTCGTCCGATACTGCGACAAGCGCGAGGGGTTCGACGACGAGCTGCTCTCGATCCTCGAGGTCTCCGCCGCGAAGCATAACGAGTGGGATGCCGTGAGCAACGCGCTCGGCGCCGCGATCGATTCGCACAAGTTGCCGACCGGCGTCGCCGCGACGTTTCATCACCGCCTCTCGCTGGCCCATCGCGACAAGCGCAGCGACAAGCCAGCGGCGATCAAGTCGCTGCGCCGCGCCCTCGAGCTCGGCGGCGACAAGCTCGCCTGGCTCACCGACCTCGTCGCGCTCGAGCGCGATCAAGGCACGTCGCCCGCGCTGCTCGAATCGCTGCGCCGGCTCTCCGATGCCGATGGCCGCGATCTCGATAGCCTCGTCGGCGCCGCCGACGTCGCGTCGAAGCTCGGCGAGCGCGAGCAGGCCCTGCAGATCCTGTCGGCCGTGCTCGGTCGTGCCACCGCCGGCTGGCGCGGCACCGCGCAGGTGCGCAGCGCGCGCTCGATCGATGCCGTCGCCAAGTGGGCGATCGATGCGCTCGTCGATCTGTATCGCACCGGTGGTCGCGCCCGCGCCGCCGTCGACACGCTGGTCGAAGCCGCGCGGTTGCCGTTCGATCAGGCCACGCGCCGCGAGATGCGGTTGCGCGCCGCGCAGCTCGCCACCGTCGAGCTCGGTGACAACTCCGCCGCGATCGACATGTATCGCAGCGTGCTCGCGCAGACGCCGAACGATCTCGAGGTGCTCGATCGGCTCGCGCACTTGCTCGGCCTCGAGGATCGCGTCCCCGAGCTGCTGACGCTGCGCCAGATCCAGCTCGGCCTCGAATCCGATACCGAGAAGAAGCTGACGCTGCGCCTCGAGCTCGCCAAGCTCGTCGGCATCGTCGAGGAGCGCGGTGGGCGGCTCGATGCGCTCAAGGCGAACCTCGAAGATCGTCCCGGCCACGATCCATCGATCGACGCGGTGTCCGACTTGCTCGCGAGCAAGGGGCAGCACCGGGCGCTCGCGGATCTGCTCGAACAGCAGGCCCAGCGGCTCGAGACCGCGGGTGAGCAGCATCGCGCGGCGAAGCTATGGTCGCGGTACGCGCACGTCGCGGAGAGCGACACCAAGGAAGTCGATCGCGCGATCAGCGGCCATCGCCGCGTCGTCGCCCTCGCCCCCACCAGCGATTCGTTGCGGGCCCTCGCGCGGCTCAACCTCGAGCGCGGTCACGCCGGTCAGGCGGTGCCGTGGCTCGAGAGCTTGCTCGGCACCGTGCCGCCGGGCGAGCGCATGCTCGTCGTCGGCCAGCTCGCCAAGGCGCATCTGTCGGCGAACCAACCGGATCGCGCGATCGCGGCGCTCGAGACCAACCTCGACGACAAGGAGCTCGCGCTCGAGCTCCGCACGCTACTCGCGGATCTCTACCGCCAGGCCGAGGACTGGGAGCCGCTCGCGCGTCACCTGACGCGCAGCTTGCCGCTGATGCAGGACGAGAAGCTCGCCCGCGAATACGCGCGCGAAGCATCGTCGATCTATCTCACCAAGCTCGGCTCGCCCGCGAAGGCGATCCCCGCGCTCGAGACCGCCCTCGCGCTCGATCCCACCGACAAGGATCTGCGCACCGCACTCGCGATCGGCCAGCGCGTCGCCGGCAAGCTCGAGGAGGCCCGCAAGGCGCTGACCGAGCTGATCGCCGACTTCGGTCGCCGTCGCTCGCCGGAGCGCGCGGCGCTCCACGTCGAGCTCGCACGCGTGTCGCTCGCCGAGGGCAAGCCCGAGGAAGCGATGACCGAGATGGAATCGGCGTCGAAGATGGACGTCTCGAATGCGGCGATCCAGAAGGAGCTCGCCGAGATGGCGCGCACCGCCGGTCAGCTGGACAAGGCGGAGCGCACGTATCGCGCGCTGCTCCTCGTCGTGCGCCGCCAACCGCCGGGCGACGACGAGAACGCCGTCGGTACCAGCGAGGTGTTGTTCGAGCTGCACAAGCTCGCCGATGCCGGCAGCGATCAATCCAAGGAGCTCCTCGAGTCGGCGATGGAAGCGGCGATCCAGTCGGACGCCGAGGTCCGCCGCCTGCGGCGCTCGCTGCTCGCCCACGGCGAGGGCGAGATGCTGCTCAAGGTCCTCAACAAGCGCCTCGACACCAACCCCGATCACCACAGCCAGGCGCGCCTGCTGAGCGACATGGGCGAGACGCTCGACAAGCTCGGCCGCGGCACGGAGGCACTCGACGCGTTGATCCGCGCGATCGGGGCGATGCCGTCGCGCATCGATCTCCACGATCGCGCGCGCGATGTCGCGAAGCGGAACAACCAGACCAAGCGGTTCGTCGAGGCCGTCGATGCGGTCGTCGACAGGCTTCGCCGCAAGGACGATCCGCCGCTGATCGCGAACATCCTGATGCGCGCCGGCGAGGCGCTCGAGCAGGATGCCGAAGATCTGCGTGGCGCCGCGAACCTGTATCGCCGCGTCGAGATCCTCGGCGAGAAGCTGGCCGAGGCGTTCTACGCGCAGGCGCGGGTTGCCGCTTCACTCGGTGACACCGCGGAGCAAGCGCGCACGCTCGACAAGATGTTCGAGCTCGCCGGCACCGATTCCGAGCCGACGCCCGCGCAGGTCGATGCGCTGTATCGCCTCGCCGAGATCTTCCTCGGCAGCGAGTCGCGACGGAAGCAGGGCTTCGAGCTGCTCGAGCGCGCGTTCCAGGCGGAGCCGCGTTGGGCGCAAGCCGGCCGGCTGTTGCGCACCGCCGCCGCGAACGAGAACGCCGACGAAAAGATCATGACGATGTACGAGCGCGTCGCACGCAACGGCGGCGATGCCGACCTGCTGCTCGACTTCCTCGAGCGTCGGGCCGCGCTGTCGTCGGCGACGCCAGAGCAGATCAAGGAAGCCGTCGATCTCGCGGTCGCGCAAGCGCAGGATCAGCGCGCGGAAGCGTTGCTGGTGCGCGCCGTCGCAGCGGCTCGCGACACCGCGGATGGCCTTGGCTCGGCGCCATGGGCCGTGCTCGCGCTCGCAGAGCGCCGGCTCGCCGCCGGTGATCTCACCCAGGCGCGCGACCTCGCATACGAGATCGCACCGATCGCGGAGGCAGAGCAGATCGATGGGCTCGCGATGCGCATCGCCACCCGCGCACTCGCGCATCGCCGCGTCGATCTCGCCGCGGACGGCTACGAGTTCTTGCG
>JACCYD010001407.1 GCA_013696695.1 Deltaproteobacteria bacterium
CTGCTCGATCGCGTGGAGGTCGTGGCCACCGACGTCAGCACGCGCGCGATCACGCGCGCGCAATCGGGCAGGTTCGGCCGCCGCTCGGTGCGCGACGGTCATCCGCCGGAGCTGGCGCGGCGCTACCTCGACGTCGGGGATCTCGGCGTGTCGATCGATCGCAGGCTGCTCGGCGCGGTGCAGTTCCGGACGGCGAACCTGATCACCGATGCCGCGATCGAAGCGGCGGGAACGTTCGACGCGATCCTGTGCCGCAACGTGCTGTTCTACTTCCGCGACGACCAGGCGATTCGCGTGGTCGACCGGCTCGGTCGCGCGCTGACGGCGGATGGGTTGCTTCTGGTTGGCGTCTCCGAGTCGCTGTTGCGGTTCGGGACCGCACTTCGATGCGAAGAGCGGGCGGGGTGTTTCTTCTACCGGAAGGCATCATGAAGCCCCGCGTGCTCGTGGTCGATGACTCTGCATTCGCACGGATGGTGCTCAGCCGCGTGCTGCGCGAGGGTGGGATCAACGTCGTCGGGGTCGCGCGCGACGGCAACGACGCGCTCGCGAAGATCGCCGAGCTCGACCCCGATGTCGTCACCCTCGACCTGACGATGCCGGAGCTCGATGGTCTCGGGGTCCTCAAGGTGCTCGCAGCGCGACCGCGGCCTCGCGTGATCGTCGTCAGCATGTCGACGATCGACAGCGAGCCGGGTGCGGAAGCCCTCGCGCTGGGGGCGATCGATCTGATCTCGAAGCCGACGGCGCTCGCGAGCGAGCGGCTGTCCGAGATCGGCGACGAGCTGATCGCGAAGATCCTCGCGACCGTGCCGCGCGTACTACCGCCGACGCTGACCTCGGTGGTCCAGCCGGCGGCCGCGTCCAGGATCGGTCTCGTGATGATCGGGACCTCCACCGGTGGACCGCAGGCGTTGACCCGCCTGCTCGCTGGGTTGCCGAATGACCTCCCGGTCCCCGTCGTGATCGCGCTGCACATTCCGGTCGAGTACACCGCCAGTCTCGCGGCTCGGCTCGACAAGTCGTCACCGCTGCGCGTCGTCGAGGCCGCCGACGGCGTGCGGCTGATGCCGGGGATGGCCGTGATCGCGCGCGGCGGCAACCACCTCCACATCGAGGGCGCGCCGGGCGAGCTCCGTGGCCGGGTATCCACGACCCCGCTGCGAACGTACATGCCGTCGGTCGACGAGCTGTTTTCGAGCGGCGCGCGTGCGGTCGGCGCCGGTGCCCTCGGTGTTATTCTGACGGGGATGGGCGACGATGGCCTCGCAGGGGCACGTTTGATCGCCGCCGCAGGCGGACGCTTGATCACGGAAGCGATGTCGACCTGCGTGGTGTATGGCATGCCACGTTGTGTCGACGAGGCGGGCATCGGTGCTACAAGCGTGCCCCTCGACAGGATCGCCAAGGAGATCGCGGGTCGTGTCTGATAACACTCCTCCACTTGTCTGGATCGTCGACGACAGCCGTACCGAGGCGCAGATCACGCGTAGCGCGCTCGGAACGGCATACGAGTTCGAGATGTTCGATGACGGCTCGGCCGTCGTCGAGCGCATCGCCGCGACCACCGAGCTTCCCGATGTCGTCCTGCTCGACTGGGTGATGCCCGGGATGCCGGGCGACCAGGTGTGTCGCTTCATGCGCGAGCACCCGCCGACCCGCGACCTTCCGGTGATCCTGGTCACCGCGTCGCGCATCGAGACCGCCGACATCGTCGAAGGTCTCAGCAAGGGGGCCACCGATTACGTCGCCCGGCCGTTCGTGCCGGAGGAGCTCCGCGCGCGTGTCGAGTCCGCGATCCGGACGCGACGCGCCGCGCAGGTGGCAGCGCTCGAGCGCGAGCGTCTCGCGACGGTCAACCGTCTCGGGCGCACGCTGTTCGAAGCCGGCACCGACATCCCGCGCATCGTCTCGGATCTCCTCACCGTGCTGGTCCAGCACCTGGCAGACGGCTGCTCGTTGCTGCTGTTGCCGGGCGAGCTCCCGCAGATGTTCGTCAGCCGTCACCGGGACGAAGCGGGAAGCGAAGCACTCGCGGCGATCTCGACGGTTGCCGATCCGGTGGTGCACGCGTTCGAGGATGCCGAGCACGCCAGGCGAGAATTGCCGCCGGTCTACCACGGGTACATCGACCGGTTCGGACTCCGCGCGCTCGCGATCCTGCCGTTTCCGATCCTGTCACCGGTGCAAGGCGTCGTCACGCTGACGCGCGATGGGAGATCGAAGCCGTTCGCGCCCGGCGATCTGTCGATGATCGAGACCTGCATCGAATACGCAGCACTCGCGGTTCAGAACGCCGTGCGCTTCGAGACCGAGCGCACCACGCGCGATCAGCTGAAGCGGATCCTCGAGCACCTGCCGGTCGGCATCATCGCGAGCGATAGCGACGGGCGCATCACGCTCACCAACGCCGCCGTGCACGACGTGATCCCCGGGCTCCAGGCGGTCGAGGCGCTCGATCAAGTCAGTAGCGTCGCGCGCTTCACGACGCCGGAGGGCGACCCGGTCGACGACAACTGGCAATCCGCTCGTCACCTCGTGGTTCGCAACGAGAAGCACGCGAGCGTCGAGACGGTGCCACTCGAGAACAGTCGCGGTGGCGCTGCTGGCGCGGTCACCGTGATCCAGGACATCACGCTCGAACATCGAGTTGCCGCGGAGCGCGATCAGGTGTCGCGGTTCATGCAGCAGCTGCTCGGGATCGTCGGCCACGATCTCCGCAACCCGCTCGGCGCCTTCGTTGCCGGTCTCGACATGTTGCGGCTGACGGCGCACGGCGGACAGCCGATCACTCCGACCTTGACGCGCCTGTCGTCGAGCGTCCGGCGGATGACCCGGATCGTCGATCAGCTGCTCGACGTGACGCGCGCGTCGCTCGGTGCGGGCATCGAGATCCAGCCGGCCATCGTCGATCTCAAGCCGTTGATCGAGAGCGTCATCGAAGAGGTCAAGAGCGTCCAGCCGAAGGCCTCGATGGTGATCGTGTGCCCGGATCCGATCGTCGGCACCTGGGATCCCGAGCGCCTCGCGCAGGTGGTGTCGAACATCGCCAGCAACGCGGCTCACTACGGCAAGCCGGGCGCGGTGATCCAGATCGAAGCGAAGAAGGTCGGTGGGCACGCGGAGATCTCGATCCACAACCACAACCGCGATAAGCCGATCGCGCCGCACGTGCTGGAGACGCTGTTCGACCCGCATCGCCGTGGCACCGAGGGCCACCGCAACTCGGCGGGTCTCGGCCTCGGCCTCTACATCGTCAAGCAGATCGTCGAATCGCACCGCGGGACGGTGGGAGCGACGTCCGATGCGGATGGCACGGTGTTCACGGTCGTTCTGCCCACCACCGGCTAGCCGAGTGTCCTGCGGCTGGCGCGGTGTCCGGTGCGATCGGCGGCGACTCGAGTTGCCAGTGCGAACCGTCGTGTGAAGTCCGTCGGATCACCATGGCTTGGCCGGCGCGATGCCGCGGTGCGCTAGGCACGGGCCGTGCTCGATGGTCGGGCATGACCCGGAACTGGCTCCTCGGACTGTCGATCGGACTCGTGTTCGCCTCCGCGTGCGCTACGGAGAGCGACCTGGACGGCGAGATCTGCGAGGCCGGCAAATGCGACGGCACGTTCCTCGAGCAGCTGAACGGTCGCCAGGATCCGATCGCCAAGTGGCTACGCACGCTCGGCGAAGCCGGCGCGATCGACGCCCAGGGCGTCTACCGCGCCAGCAAGGCCGGCTCCGTCGCACCCGCGAGCGAACCGCTGTTCTACGGCAAGCTGCTGACCGGCCTGGCCACGGTGCAAGGCTGCGACCCCAACGCGCTCATCAACTACGCCC
>JACCYD010001415.1 GCA_013696695.1 Deltaproteobacteria bacterium
GATCGCGCGACCGATCGTCTGGTTGTCCTCGAGCAACATCGCATCGACGCCCATGCCGACGAACGGCGCGCGCACGCCCATCACCTCGACGAGCGGCACGGTGCGCCACCGCGCACGCCCCGTCATCAGCTCGACAAGGTCTGCTGCCGGATCGTCCGATGCACCGACGGTGTCAGCGATCGCGTTGCCGGATCCCAGCCGCAACACGCCGACCGCAGGCTCTGGTCTGCCGGTGCCGCGACACGCTTCGCCGATCAGCGTCAGCCCCATCACGACGGTGCCATCGCCACCACCGAGCACGATCAGATCGCGACCGAGCGCGATCTCCTGGCGGATCACCTCGCGCGCCTGATCGAGCGACGTCGTGAAGCGAACCTTGCCGGGGCCCGCGCGCTCGAGCTTCGTGCGCATGCGCCCGCGGACGCCGCGCGCGTTGCCGTTCACGATCGCGACCGCTCGCACGCGCACACGATACCGCGCCGCCTCTTACTGCGCGCCTTTCCGACGTCGCGAGCGCGTTCTCGCAGTCGCGCGCCAGGCGCGCGATATGCTTCGCGCGATGCCCGCGGCTCCCCAAGCACCGCCTCCGCCACGCCGGTGGCGGATGCTGCGCGTGCTGCGAATCGGCATCGAAGTCATGACGGTGCTTGCCGCCACCGGCGCCCTCGCGCTGTGGTGCTCGGTGCCCCGCACGGCGTTGCTCGCCGACGAGAACCCCGCGTCGACCGCGTTCATCGATCTGCGCCGCGGCGAAGCGGAGGCCGCGGGCCGCACGTTCCAGCTCCGCTGGCAATGGCGCCCGATCGGCAAGATCTCGCGCTACCTGCGCGCTGCCGTGCTCTACGCCGAGGACTACAACTTCTATCGCCACGACGGCATCGACTGGGCGGCACTCGAGGACGCGATCGAGGCAAACCTCGACAAGGGCTCGTTCGCGATCGGTGGCAGCACGATCACGCAGCAGCTGGCGAAGAACCTCTACCTGTCACCGAGCCGCAGCTTGCTTCGCAAGGCGCGCGAGATGCTGATCGCGTTTTCGCTCGAGGATCACCTGTCGAAGCAGCGCATCCTCGAGCTCTATCTCAACGTCGTCGAGTGGGGCGATGGCGTGTTCGGCGCCGAGGCCGCATCGCGCCACTGGTTCGGGCACACCTCGCAGACGCTGACGCCCGCCGAGGCGGTGCGCCTCGCGATCGCCCTGCCCAACCCGTTCACGCGCGCGCCGAACATCCGCTCGTCGGAGCTCACCAAGAAGGCGATCCGCATCGTCCATCTGCTTCGCATGCAGGGCCTGATCGACGAGCCGCAGGAACGCGCCGCGCTCGATCAGCTCGGCGCAGGTGGCGAGAAGACGCTGCAGGGCCCGCGCAAACCCGCGCCGAAGCCCACGCCCGGCGAGCCCGTGCCCGCGCCTCTCCCCGACACGCCCGACACGTCCGATACGCCCGTATCGGGCGCGCCCGAACCGACGCCCGAGCCCTCCGAACCCACTCCGACGCCTGATCCCTAGCTCACTTCGTGATCTTCACGGCGATGCTCAGGATCGACAGCTTGTTGCCCTGGAGCTGCGGCGCCAGGAAGAGCTTGCGCTTGGTCGTAGCCCTGCGTGCTGAAACTTGCGCAGCACGTTCACATCCCGCGAAGAAACTCGGCGACCTCGCTCGCGAAGGCGTCGGGTTGATCGACGAACGGCCAGTGCCCGCTCGGCTCGATCGCGACCCAGTTCGCACGCAGCTCTGTCAGCAACGCGCGGCTACGCTCGCAGATGCCATGCGGGCTGCCGGCGATGAACAGCTTCGGGCACCGCAGCGCGACGAATCGCGACGCCAGATCGCCGCGCTCGCTCGCCGCCACCAGATCGCTCGCGTTGCGATGGAAGACCTCCGGCGAGGCCAGGCACATCGCCGCGTGATAGCCGCGCAGCGCGCGCGCGACGAGGCCGTCGCGATAGACGTCGTCGCGCATCGCGGCGAATCCGTGCGCCGCGAACTGCTCCGCGGTGTAGCGCTTCGCGGTCAGGCTGAACGTGCAGTCGCCGATCGTCAGGTTGCCGTCGATGTTCACCACGGCGCGGACGGCGGTGCGCTCGGCGACCAGCGTCGCGAGCACACCGCCCTGCGAGTGACCGATCAACACGGGCAGGTTCTGATCGTCGGAAGGCCGCTCGTCGATCCAGCGCGCGAGCATGTCGGCGGTGTGCTCGAGCGAAGCGCACGCCGCGGGCCATGGAGCGCGGCCGTACCCCGGCAGATCGACGAGCACGTGCGAATAGCCCGCGAGCTGGCGATGGCGCGCGATCGCGTCGAAGCTCGCCGATTGCTCGCCGAGGCCGTGGATCCAGATCACATCCAGACCCTCGCCCCAGGCACGCACGACCATGCCGTGCGCGGTGCTCCAGTGAACCTTCAGGCGAACACCCGCTTGATCCGGCCGATCGCCTCTTCGATGTTCGCGCGCGAGTTGAACGCCGAGAGCCGGAAGTAGCCCTCGCCGCCCGGCCCGAAGCCGGCGCCCGGCGTGCCGACGACCTGCGCCTTGGTGAGCAGCTGGTCGAAGAACTCCCAGGACGATGCGTTATCCCGCGTACGCAGCCAGATATAAGGAGCGTGCAGGCCGCCGAACATCGTGAACCCGGCGCCGCCGAGCCCCTCGCGCAGCAACCGGGCGTTCTCCATGTAGAACGCGATCTGCTCGTTGGCCTGCGCGAGGCCCGCCGGTGAATACGCCGCCGCGGCACCGCGCTGCACGATGTACGACGCGCCGTTGAACTTCGTGGTGTGGCGACGCGCCCACAGCGTGTTCAAGGGCGTGCGTTTTCCGTCGGCCATCCCCATCACCGTCTTCGGTACCACCATGAACGCGCACCGCACGCCGGTGAAGCCCGCGCGCTTCGAGAACGAGCGCAGCTCCAGCGCGCAGTCCCTCGCGCCTTCGATCTCGTAGATCGAACGCGGCAGCGACGGATCGGAGATGTATCCCTCGTACGCGGCATCGAACAGGATCACGGTGTCGTTCTGCTT
>JACCYD010001416.1 GCA_013696695.1 Deltaproteobacteria bacterium
CCTCCGGTTCCGCGGTGGTGGTGGGATCCCCGGGCGACGCGTTTTGATCTTCGGCGTCACGTCGTCCGAGGCGGCTGGTGAGCACGGCGACCGAGTTCTGGCCGTCGCGACACACCGAGCCATTGATTCCACAGTCGCGGCTTTCGAATTCGCCGCAGGTTGCCATCTCGTTCTGGAACTCGCGATTGCCGTCGTAGTCCAGGTACGTCATCGGATCTTCCGGCGTCAGCTGGTGATCGAGCCCGTAGCTGTGGGCGATCTCCTGCGCCATGATCTCGCACATCAGCTGCGAATCATCCGGCAGCACGTCGGTGAACGTGAACACGATCGAGTTCTCGACCGTCGAGCAGTCGGTCGTGAACGGCGACACGCCGGCGACTTCATCGGGCAAGCCGACGTCGTTCGGGTGACCGCCGAACACGGCCTCGATGTGCGGCGTCGAGCCCGGGTCCTGATCCGTGATCGTGACGTCGAACTGCGCGTACATGTCGCGGATGCACGACACCGTGTCGTCCCACATCTCCGCGTCGATATCCCACGGCGTGATGAACACCGGCTCGCTGACGATCGTCGACCGATCCTCACGCGAGTCGTTGTCACCCGGTACCAGGAGTGCTCCTGTCCGGTTCAGATAGATCACGCGGCTGGTCGCACGCTGGTCGCCGACGATGCGCAGGGTCGAGCCCGGCAGCACCTGGCGCGCGAAGCGTAGACCTCGGGATTCCGGACGTGCCGCAGCTGCGACGAACTCGTGTTGTGCTGCGGTGCCTTCTGCGCGGAGGGTTTGGGATGGATGCGACGCGTGGGCGAGACGTGACGCGAGGAGGGTTATGGTGAACGCAATCAGTTTGCGTTCCACAGTTGACACTTCTGACATCACGTCTCGTGCCGAGCAAAAAGTTTTTTGCGCGCGCCTTCGCCGCCGAACAAATTCTCCAACGATCGCGCGAGGGCAGGTGCTGTTTACTTTGGTTGCACCCGTTCGTTGCGCGAGTTGCGCATCCGCGCGGTTAGCTCGCGTCCCGGGGTGAACAGGTGGGGAAGCGAGGCTCGCTCCCCCATGGCAACCGTTCTTGCCGCTGTTGACCGTCGCCCAACAAGCGCTCACAGGATCGCGTTTCTCGACGACGAATTGGTTCATTGCTGTCGGTGCAGGTACCTGCGACCGTGATCTGCATGGCCTCTCCGATCGCGCGAGTTCGTCGAGTTCGTCGAGTCGTGCGCACCGAAGAGCTCGCCATTTCGCGACAGGAGTCGCGGGCGATCGGCGCCACGTCGCCCCGGCAATCGTCGTCGCTGATCGAGACCTCACCGTTCCGTCATCCGACCGCGTCGTCGACCGCGCCCGTCGAGGCCGGCGAGAAGTTCGGTCCGTATCTCGTCTACGAGCAACTCGGCGAAGGCGGCATGGCGCGCGTCCATCGCGCCGAGCTCACCGGCGCGGAAAACTTTCGCAAGACCGTCGCGCTCAAACGAATGCGCACGATCACGGCGGAGGATCCGGACTTCGTCAGGTCGTTCATCCACGAAGGGCAGCTGGTCGGTCGCCTCAAGCACCCGAACATCGCGCAGGCGTACGAGCTCGGCAAGATCGAGGGCACCTACTACATCGCGATGGAGTACGTGCCGGGCCCGACGCTCGCGCAGATCATGGCGCAGTCGCGCCGCGCTGCCGGCGCGATTCCACTGCCGATCATCCTCGAGATCTTGATCCAGCTGTGCGACGCGCTGGAGCACGCGCACGACTTGCGCGATGAAGCCGGCAACCCGCTCAATCTGATCCATCGCGACGTCTCGCCGATGAACATCATCGTGTCGCGCTCGGGAACGGTGAAGCTGATCGATTTCGGCATCGCGAAGGTTCGCAACTCCTCGCTCGAGACCCAGGCCGGCATCATCAAGGGCAAGCACGCCTACATCGCCCCCGAATACACGCTCGGCATCGGCCTCGATCGCCGCGTCGATCTGTGGGGCATCGGCATCGTCGCCCACGAGATGATCACCGGCCGCCGGTTGTTCCTCGGTGACACCGAGGCCGAGACGATTCGTAATGTCCGCCTGCTGCCGATCAATCCGCCGTCGCGCGTGGCCCCCAACATCTCGACGGAGCTCGACGACATCGTGATGACCGCGCTCCAGCGCGATCCCGAGCTGCGCTGGCAGAACGCCGGTGCGATGCGCGCGGCGCTCACCAACGAGGCCCGCCGCCTGCGCAAGGTGGTCAGCGGTGCGCAGCTGCGCGACTGGATCGAGTGGGCGTTCCAGCAGGGCACGCGCGAGGATTCACCGATCCGGCACCTGTTCGACGATCTCGAGCCGAGCATCTCGATCGAGATGCACGACCTCGCGTCGGTCGATGCCTCGGGCGAGATCGCCGTGCCCGACGACGACGTCCCGACCGTCGATGCGATCATTGTTCGACCACTCGTCACTGTTGGCCCACTCGCATCCCCACCATCGAAGATCGTCGTCGCGCGCGATGTCATCCCGCTGTCGGCGATCCCGCGGCTCGCGACCCAGCGCGCCGAGACGCCGCGCGCGTCGACGCCGATCTTGATGCGCCGCAACGACACCGCGATCCCGTCGCTCGGTGCGCGGCCGATCGCGCGCATCACACCCGTTCGGGCGATCGGCAGCGAGGACAAGACGCCGGTGATTCGCCGGTCTCCATCCCCGGTCCCGATCCCCGTCGATCCGGAAACCAGCGTGCCGTTCTCGCGTCCACACGTCACGCCTGCACCGCGCGCCCAGTCGCCGGTCCCGAGCGCGATCGCGTTGCCACGCGCGATCTCGCCACGGCTCGACAGCGAGCCAATTCCCGCCGCGATCGCGCCGGCGACCACGTCCAAGGTGCGAGCGTTGCCGCGCCCGCGGCCTGCGCGATGGAATCCGCCGACGCGGTGGACGCGGGAGCGCGAGCGCACGCAACTGCCGCAGCTGCTCGTGCTGGTGATGCTCGCAGCGTTCGCCGCGCTGTCGGTCCAGCTCGGCTGGATCGACGTCGAGCGCTGGCGCGTGATCGTCGAGCCGTACCTCTAGGTCACGCCGCGACTCGGTCCGTCATCTCTCGCTGTTGAAACCACCTCCCGGTCACGCCGCCCGGAGTCACCCATAGCTTGCGCCGTTCCTCGGCCTCGCGATCATCGCTCCGATTTCGAGTCGCGATCTTCAGATCGGTGACGGCCGAGACTCTCCGCCAGCAGGGCTGCGAGGATATCCATCGGTAAAACACGCCGTTCATGCTCCCCCCCTTTAGGTTCAGGCTTGCCATTCACGGCCAGCCATCGAGCACGTCCGGTGCCATGGCGCGTCCGAGTGATCGCGCCAGGTTGCGCGCCGTCGACTAGGCAAGCTTTGCTCTCCCGCGCAGGGATTGCTCGGTGGTATGCGTCGCTCGTGCTCGAGACACTCACGGTGGGGCGGTCGAAGCGCGTATCCGAGCGGGCGCGCCTGCTGGTGGTCGAGGAGGGTTCATCGGTCTCCCTCGATCTGCCTTCGGTTGGCGTGCTGGTGATCGGGCGATCTCCCGAAGCCGATCTCGTGCTCACCGATCACGCGGCATCGCGGCGCCACGCAGAGATCCGCACGCACGCCGGTCACGTCATCGTGCACGACCTCGGCAGCCACAACGGGACGCGCGTCAACGGCGAGCCGCTCACCGGATCGCGCGCGCTCGTCGCGAACGACGTGATCGCGATCGGTGAGGTCGTCATGGTGATCTACGGCGGCGCCGACGAGCCACCGGTCCGTGCGGTGCTCGATGTCGCGCAGCTGCGCCGCCGGCTCGGCGACGAGGTCGAGCGCGCGATCGAGTTCGAGCGCCCGCTCGGTGTGATCGTCGCCGTCGGGATCCGGCTCGAGACGATCGCCGAGCACTTGCGCGGCATCGACATCGTCGGGCGGTTGTCGCCGGCGACGCTCGCGATCGTGTTGCCGGAGCTCGATCCCGCCGCCACCAGCGAGCTCGCCGCACGGATCGCCGAGCAGACCTCCGCGCGGTGCGGCTGGACGGTATGCCCGGGCGACGGCGGCGATTCGAATGCCTTGCTCGCTGCGGCACGCGCGGCTGCAGATACGGCCGAGCAGGGCACCGCGCGATCCGCAGCGTCGACGGTGACCACCATCGAGATGGATGGCCGCATCGTGCTGCTCGCGGATCCGGCGATGCTGCGGGTCTACGAGCTGTTGAAGCGGCTCGCCGTCAGCGCGCTCTCGGTGCTGGTCACCGGCGAGACCGGCAGCGGCAAGGAGAACGCCGCGTATGCGATCCACCATTACTCGCCGCGCGCTGGCCAGCCGTTCATGACGCTCAACTGCGCCGCGCTGCAGGACACGCTCGTCGAGAGCGAGCTGTTCGGCTACGAGAAGGGCGCGTTCACCGGCGCCGTAGGCACCAAGCTTGGACTCCTCGAGGCGGCGAGTGGTGGCACGGTGTTTCTCGACGAGGTGGGCGAGCTGTCGCTCAACGCTCAAGCGAAGTTGCTCCGCGCGCTCGAGACCCGGCGCGTGACGCGGCTGGGCTCGGTCAAGGAGCGTGAGATCGAGATCCGCGTCGTCGCCGCGACCAACCGCAAGCTCGCCGACGAGATCAAGGCCGGACGGTTTCGCGAGGATCTCTACTTCCGGATCGCCGGTGCCGCCGTCGCGTTGCCGCCGCTGCGCGCTCGGCCGCGCGAGATCGCGGTGATCGCGCGAGCGTTGCTCGAGCGAGCGCGCCCGGCCGCACAGCTCTCCGCTGCCTCGACCGCCGCGCTCGCGAGCTACCCGTGGCCCGGCAACGTGCGCGAGCTACGCAACGCGATCGAGTTCGCGGCCGCGACCGCCTCCGAGCGCCTGGTCGAGCCGTGGCATCTCCCGGAGACCGTGACCGGCCAGCCGTCGTCGAAGGCCGAGCCAGCCGCGCGCAAGCTGCGTCCGATCGGCGAAGAGCTCGCGGAGCTCGAGCGGACCCGGATGACCGAAGCACTCGAGCTGGCCGGCGGCATTCAACGACGCGCGGCCGAGTTGATCTCGATGCCGCTCCGCACCTTCGTCCACAAGCTCCGAGTACGACCTCAAGCGGTAGCCCGAAACGACAACCGCCCACCAGGATGGGTGGGCGAGTGCCGGACGGAAGGCCAGGAGGGGAGCCGGAGGAGAACCCGTCTTGAAACTGGTTAGCGGCGACGGCGGCGGAGCACCAGGCCGAGCAGGCCGAGCGCGAGCCCGAAGCCGCCAGCGTTGCCACCGGTCGAGCAGCCGCCGGTGAGGTCACCGTTGAGGTCGTTGTCGCCACCGCCGGACGGAGGTGCCGCGCCCTTGCGAATCGTCAGCGTCATCGACTGCGTCTTCACGTTGGTGCCATCGGTCACCTCGATGCGGAAGCTGTGCTCGCCTTCGGGCAGCGTCGCCGACGTCGTGAACTTGAACGGCGCCATCAGCAGCGAGCCCGCGGCCTGGTCGTCGATGAACAGCGTCGCCATCGCGATGTTGATGTTGTCGGTCGCGGTGAACTGGATGTCGAAGCCGGGCGGCACGGTGGCGCCGTCTTGCGGCGAGGTGATGCCGAGCGTCGGCGAGGTGGTGTCGCCCGGGTTGCCCGCGGCGCCGAGGCGCTCCGTGAGCAGCGCGACCGAGTTCTGGTTCGCGCGGCAGGTCGAGCCGTTGATGCCGCAGGGGCGCGTGACGTCTTCGCCACACGATGCCGCCTGGTTCTTGAACGAGCGGTTCGCGTTGTACTCGAGATAGGTCATCGGGTCCGACGCGAGGAGCTCGTGGTCGAGGCCGAAGCTGTGCGCGATCTCCTGCGCCTGGATCTCGCAGGCGAGCCGCGCGTCGTTCGGGATCACGTTGGTGAACGTGAACACGATCGAGTTCTCGATGACCGAGCAGTCCTGGGTGAACGGCGAGACACCCGCGACGTTGGTCGGCAGGCCGAGCTGCGTCGGCGAGCCACCGAACACCGCTTCGATGTGCGGAACCGCGCCCGGGTCGGTCTCGACCACGGTGACGCCGAAGGGAGAGAACAAGTCGCGGACGCAGGCGACGGTCGCGTTCCAGGTGGCGGCGTCGGTGTTCCACGCGGGGATCGTGGTCTGCTGCGACGCGATCGTGGAGCGGTTGGTGCGCGAGTCGTTGTTACCCGGCGATAGCGTGACGCCGGTGCGGTTGAGATAGATGGTGCGGCTCGCCGCGATTCCGGAGGTGCCGGTCGGCGGGAGGAGCTGGCGGCCGAACTGGAGGTCGCTCGCGTTCGGCTTGGTCGCGAGGATGTCGAAATAACGCGCCTCGCCAACCGGCTGGATGGGACGAGCCTCGGCCGCCGCGATCGCGGGGATGAGGAGAAGAGCGGCGCCGGTGAGGAGGCAGCTGCGTGTCATGGGATACGAACAAGATCACTTAGTGTGCCACTTGGGTCAGCTGTCTCCAGATCCCCGGAAACCGCCGTCCGAACAAGCCCTTAGCTCGCGAATTCGTGACTCCCGATGCTCGCGGTAGCCGGTCTCGAATCGCGGGCTTACGCGGCTGGATGGGGGTTCACACCGTGACTGCGGGGTGTGTTCCCCCGGACGACATCCACTTTCGACCCCACCCGCTGTCACGAGCAGCAACTTGTGCAACTTGTGCCTGACCCCTTAGCCCCGGCAGGCCGCTTCGACCGCCGCCACTTCCTTGGGGCAGGCAGCCGTCAGCACGTCGTGCCCGACCTCGGTGACCAGTACGTCATCTTCGATCCGCACACCGATCCCGCGCAGCGCCGCCGGCATCTCGTGGTCATCGAGGTGGCCGCCAAGCGGCGCCACATAGAGACCGGGCTCCACCGTGATCACCATGCCGGGCGCGAGTGGGCGTGCCTTGCCCTCGCGCGTGTACGCGCCGACATCGTGGACGTCGAGCCCGAGCCAGTGACTCGTGCCGTGCATGTAGAAGCGGCGATACGTCTTGTCTTCGATCCGCTCGTCGACCGAGCCGGTGAGCAGACCGAGGCGGATCATGCCGTCGGTCAGCGTGCGCACGCAGTGATCGTGGATGTCGTCGAGCGTGGCGCCAGGCTTCACCAGATCGATGGCGCTCTTCTGGGTCGCGAGCACGAGCTCGTAGACATCGCGCTGCGGTCCGGTGAATTTGCCGTTCGCAGGGAAGGTTCGCGTGATGTCTGCCGTGTAGTGGTCGTATTCGCAGCCCGCATCCACGAGCACGAGATCGCCATCGGCGATCGCGCAGCGGTTCTCGATGTAATGCAGGATCGTCGCGTTCTCGCCGGCACCGACGATCGTCGCGTAACCGGGCCCGGCGCCACCGCGCTTGCGGAACGTGTAATCGACGAGTGCCTCGAGCTCGTGCTCGAACGTTCCCGGCTTGCCGGCGGCCATCGCCGCGACGTGCGCATCGCACGTGATCGCGGTGGCCTTACGTAGCGCCGCGAGCTCCTCGGGACGCTTGTGGAGGCGCAGCTCGTGGAGCGCGATCCGTGGATCGATCACCGCGCGCGGTGGACGCTGACCTTTTCTCTCGAGCTTGCGGAGACGAGAGATGGTCGCGGCGATCAGCAGATCCATCCGCTCGTCGAAACCGAGCCCGTAGTGAAGCTCGTCGTGGCTCGCGATCAGATCGCCGAGCCGGGTGTTGAGCTCCGCCGCGGGATACGCCGCATCGGCGCCGTAGATCTCCTTCGCACCCTCGAGGCCCGCCCGCTTGCCGTCCCACACTTCCATCTCGGGATCGCGCGGCCGCACGAACATCACGAACTTCTCGGTCTCGGCGCCGGGCCGCAGGATCAACGTGGTGTCGGGCTCGGCGAAGCCGGTCAGGTAGACGATGTCGGAGTGCTGCCGGAACGGATGAAACGCGTCGCCGTTCCGCAGCCGCTCGGGCAGCGATCGCACGACGGCGACCGCGTTGGGGCCGAGGCGCTGCATGAACGCTTCACGACGCGCGGCGAACACCGCAGGGTCGAACATCCGGCGGGTATAGCACCGGGGCTAGAGGACGCGCATCAGCGGCGGCGCCGACGGATGACGAGGAGCGCGCCGAGGATGAGTAACCAGCTCGCGTTCCCGCGTCCCGACGAGCACGCCATCGGGTGGTTATAACCAGTGTCGGGGTTCCACTCCCCTTCGCCCGAGACCGGGTTCTCCGCAGCGGGGCAGCTCGAGAGTGCGAACTCGCTGTCGGCACCGTGTGCGCGAAGGTTCGCGATGAACAGGTCGGCGAGCTCGAGGTCGGCGGCGATGTCGGGGTCGTTCTCGTGCGACGCGTTCCAGCTCTGCGCCGAGCTGCGCGTCGTGCTCAGCACCGACATCGCGCAGTTGTAATCGCCTTCGGCCGCCATCTGCGTCGCGAGGCGGAAGCCGAGGAACGTGTTGTACATCGCGAACCGCTCGGCCATCTCGGCGTACGACAGGAACGGCTCCTCGACCGCCTCGGTGGGCGGGCGGTCGTAATCGAGCGTCACGGTGTGCGTGATGATCTCGTTGGTGTTCGGCAGCCGATACGACAGCTTCAGGTCGGCGACCGTGCCCGCCGCCGCCGCCGACGGATCGAGGTTGATGAAGATCATGCTGCCGCCGCCGCGGCGACCGATCTCGCCCGTCTGGCTGGTGCGGCTCGCGAAGAACACCGCGGGGACCGTCATGTCGCCCGAGGCGGCGCCGGCGCGCCACTGCTTGGTGCCGACGACGCCGCCCATCTGCCAGCCCGTGCTCGTCGCAGCGGTGATCTGGAGATCGAGCGCGATCGGCGACATGAACACGTCGACTTCCTCGGTGAACACCTCCGTTGCCGCGGAGGCGTCCTCGACGAAGTAGAAGTTGCCGGCGCCGCGCTCGGCGAGTCCGCGCATCAGCTCGACGTCGAAGCTGTCGCCGACGCCGATCGTGGTGAGCCCGATACCCTTCGACACGTAGCCGGTGGCCATCTCGATGATCGCCTCCTGCGACGTGTTGCCCGCGGTCGCGAGGCCATCCGATAGCAAGATCACGCGATTCTGCTTTTCGTTCTCGACCGTCTCGCCGAGCTGATCGAGGCCGGCCTTGAGCCCGTCGAAGATGTTGGTGCCGCCATCGGGGCGGAGGTTGTCGACCACGAAGTGGAGACGCTCGCGATCGAGCGTGCTCGTGAACGGCTGGTCGAGCGTGACGGTGTCGTCGAACGAGATGATCGACAGCCGATCTTCATCGCTCAGCTGATCGATCAGCGCGTGGAGACCGACCTTGACCTTCTCGAGGCGGTTGTCCTCGGCCATCGAGCCCGAGTGATCGACGACGACCGACAGCTTCATCGGCAGCCGCGGATGCTCGAGCGGGTTCACCGTGGTGTTGACCGAGATCTGGAGCGTCGCTTGATGCGCGCCGGTCAGGAAGTCACGACCGACCGAGAGGCCGGGCGTCAGACACAGCGGGCCACCGCAGGTGACATCGGGCGGCGCGTTGAAGTGCTCGTTGAAGAAGCCGTTCGCGTCGAGCGTGTTCGGCCCTGGAATCTCGCCGCGCTCGAGGATGCCGCGGAACTCGCCGATGTCCTGCGCGCCACCGAAGCCGACGTTGCCGCCGGGGGTGGGATCGCCGCCGGCGGAATCCGCTGCACCACCACCGCACGCCGCGAGAACAACGAGACCAAGACCTTTGAAGCGCATGACAGGTCCTAGAGCAACGTGGGTGCCACACGCAGGATCGGCGGATTCGCGAGGCCTCGAGAGCAATTACCTGCGGTATCGGAAAACCGAGGTTTCCTGCCCGATCCGGCCGCCTCCCGCCGGTCCGGACATCCATGTCGTAGGATGCGCCTCATGACGACCCGCTGGATCGCCCTGGCTCTCGCCTCCGCGCTCGCGTGCGGCCGTGC
>JACCYD010000924.1 GCA_013696695.1 Deltaproteobacteria bacterium
ATGTCGGCGCGCGTGCCGAACGGACGCAGGCCGGTGGACAGCCACGCGATGCCGAGATCGCGCGAGGCCCGCGACAGCGCGTCGATGTACTCCTCGAGATCGTGGACCGCCTTGCGATCATCGTCGACCGGACGACCGGCGAGCTCGAACTGGCCGCCGGGCTCGATCGTGAGCTGCGAATCGCCGCGCACGAGCGCGATCATGTGACCGACAGCCGCCGGGGGCTTGACCTCGGCTTGCTCGAACACCGCGGCGTACTCGGCGGCGGTGGCCAGCGTCTCGAGCACGGGCGTGCCGCCGCGATCCGCGAACCATTGCAGCAGCGCACCGATGCCGCGCTCGCCCTCGTACGTCGGTGCGTTGCCCGACTCGGGCCACACCCCGATCAGCTCGTGCTCGGTGCCCACTCGCCAGGCCGATCTCGGCTTGCCGGCGCTCGCGAAGTAGTCGAGTAGCTCGGCCTCCGATTCGAGCGGAACGGACTCTTCGTCGACGAGATGCACGAGGTTTGACGGACTCTAGGGGGTGATCCGGACCCCGTCAATGCGAGTGGCCGTGGTAGCGTCGCGCGGATGGGTGATCGAGACGCACGTCCAGCATTGAGCTGCCTTTCGCGCCTCTCGACGCAGTACGCGCGACTGCTCGAGTTGTTACGCAGCAAAGCGTTCGCGGAGCGCGAGGTCACGTTGTCGTCGGGAAAGAAGTCGAACTTCTACATCGACTGCAAGCAGGTCTCGCTCGATGCCGAAGGAGCCTGCCTGATCGGTGAGCTATTCCACGCCGTGATCGGCGAGGTCGCGCCGAACGCCGTTGCGGTGGGAGGGCTGACCCTCGGGGCTGATCCGCTCGCCACCGCGACGTCCGTGCTGTCGTTCCAGCAGACGAGCCGCAAGCCGCTCGCGGCGTTCCTCGTCCGCAAGGAACCCAAGGGTCACGGCACCAACCAGTACCTCGAGCACGCCGGGCTCGCGCCGGGTGCCGAGGTCGTCATCGTCGAGGACGTCGTCACCACCGGCGCCGCCACGATCAAGGCGCTCGAGCGCGCCAAGGAGTTCGGCCTGGTGCCGGTTCACGCGCTCGCGCTCGTCGATCGCATGGAAGGTGGTCGCGAAGCGATCGCCGCCGCGTTCCCGAACACCCCGCTCACCACGCTCTACGCGCGGACGAACTTTCTGTGAAGCTCGTCATCTTCCTCGTCTTGCTCCTGGGTTGCGTCGGTCAGACGCCGTACCAGCGCGTCACCAACGAGTGGACGCGCCAGACCCGCCTCGATGGCTCCTACCAGCAAGTGCTGCAGCTCGCCGCGGTCTACAAGTCCGAGGCGTGGCGCCTCGCGCACGCCGAGAAAGAAGCCAATGCACGCGGTCTCGCGGGCGCGGCGCGCGATCAACACCTCGCCCAGGCGCGGGCCGATGCCGCCGGGCCGATCGAGATCGAGATGCTGGTGTCGACGTGGGATCGCCGCGAGAACGATCTCGATCGCGGCAAGAAGAGCATCTGGCGCGTGCGCATGCTCGAGGGCGGCGCCGAGGTCGAGCCGATCGAGATCCTCAAGGACAAGCGACCGATCCTCACGCTCCGCTCGGAGTTCCCCGCGATGGGAGATTTCGCGACGGCGTATGTCGTGCGGTTCAAGCGCCCCCCCAGTGCCGGCGAGATCCGCGTGCGGATGAGCAGCGAGCGCGGTGGAGTCGAGGTCGCCTGGCCCGTGGGATCGCGTTAGAGAGATAGAGGAGAGTCGTATGAACCCGATCCGCGGCCTCCATCACAATGCCTATCGCTGCCGGGACTCCGAGGAGACTCGCAAGTTCTACGAGGATTTCCTCGGCCTGCCGCTGTCGAACGCGTTCGAGATCGCGGAGACCAAGAGCGGTCGCAAGACCAGCGTGCTGCACTCGTTCTACGAGATGCGCGATGGCTCGGCCCTCGCGTTCTTCGAGGATCCGTCGCGCCCGTTCGACTTCAAGGATCAGCACGATTTCGACCTCCACATCGCGCTCGAGGTCGAGCCCGCGACGCTGCCGCTGATGCTCGAGCGCGCCAAGGAATGCGGCAAGGAGTGCCGCGGCGTCGCCGATCACCAGTTCATCGACTCGATCTATCTGCGCGATCCGAACGGCTACGTCATCGAGCTCACCGCGAAGCGCCCCGACCACGACGCCCAGCTGCGCTCGGCTCGCAAGATCGCACGCGACTCGATCGATTCCTGGCAGCGCGACAAGAATTCCTAGCGAGTCACCGGCTCGGCCGCCGCGTCCGCGTGCCACTGCTGCATCGCCGGCAGCTGGTGCAGCGCCTCGACGTACTCGCGACACCGCGCGTGCACCGTGACGCCGTAGGTGACGAACCGCGTCGCCACCGGCGCGTACATCGCATCCGCGATCGAGAACGCGCCGAACAGGAACGGGCCGCCGCTCGCCGCGATCGCGTCTTCCCAGATCGTCTGCACGCGAGTGGCCTCGGCCAGCGCCGTCTCATCGGTGGGCGTCGGGCGCGACCCGCCGAGGTCCATCCCCATGTTCATGCGCAGCGCCGCGAAGCCCGAGTGCATCTCCGCGCTGAGCGTGCGTGCCTTCGCGCGCTGCGCGCGGTCAGCCGGCCACAGCTGCGCGGCAGGATGCAGCTCGTTGACGTACTCGCAGATCGCCAGGGAATCCCAGATCACCAGACCCTCGTGGTGCAGCACCGGAACCTTCCCGGCCGGCGTCACCTTCGCGATCTCTTTCTTCGACGTCTCGCGGTCGAGCAGGATCGTGGTGCACTGAAACGGTGCGCCGGTGTGCGCGAGCGCGAGGTATGGCCGCAGCGACCACGACGAGTACCGCTTGCTACCGACGTAAAGGTGAAGCATGCGGGCAATCTAGCAGCGACGGCGGCTCGGCTCCGGTACAGAGCCGCCCGTCCGCGGTTGTCACAGGCATCAGGATTCCATTCGTGGGGACCGCGGGCCCGGGATTGTCACCTCGGGACCAGCGATGGAAATCTGAGTGGTTTGCGAACCCTGCGGATCGAACGGCGTCGGATTCGTCCTGCCGCGGGCACGGCGGTTGCTCGATGGTCAGACACATGAAGCCATCTGTTTCGATGTTCCTGCTGCTGGCTGCGGCCGGCTGCGCCGACGAAGCCAACACCTCGACCACCACCGCGCCGCTGAGCGTGCTGTCGCACGACTGCGATGTCGATGCCGGCTACGAGCTCGACACCCTCACGTCGACCGAGGGTGGCAAGCTCCAGATCGTCGGCGTCTACGAGGCGCGCAACGGTGACGCCCCGTGGTGGGCCGACCCCGAGTGCATGGCGTGCCTCGAGGATCCGAACTGCAGCGCGAGTCCCGACTACGACGGCTTCTGCAATAG
>JACCYD010001459.1 GCA_013696695.1 Deltaproteobacteria bacterium
CCTCACCCTGCTCCGCGCGGCACGTTCGCGAGCGCGGTGGGCCGGGCTACTGACCGTGCAAGGTGGCGCCGCGATCGGCCGCGTCGCGCTCGCCGAGACCGGCCTCGATGTCGCTGCGGTCAGCACCGTGCTGGTGCCGCTCGATGCGGTGTCGCCGTTCCGGACCGTGGTCTCGAATCATCAGGCGCACATCGGCCCGCTGTCGTCCGGCGATGCGAGCATCGACGCGATGATGTTGCGGTTCGGCGGCACGATGCCACCGTCTGCGTTGATCCTGCCGGTGGTGCTGCGCGAGCGCGTGGTCGCGCTGGTCGTCGCGCATCGCGTGGTCTCCGACATCCGGCTCGCCGATGTCACCGAGCTGCTGCCGATCGCGCTCGCGGCGTCCGACGCGCTCGGGCGCCTGATCGTCAAGCACAAGTCCGCGGGCTATCGCACGCCGGTCGCGCCATCGGCCGTGCCGATCGAAGCCGCGCAGATCGAGACCAAGAAATCGGCGAAGGCGGCGGAGGGCTGGGCTGCGCCGGCCGTACCCGCAGCCGCGGAGACCCCGTCGATTCCCGAGCCGGCCGACGTCCACATGGAGGCCGAGGTCCCGCGTTCGATCGAAGACGTGCTCGACGCGATCGAGCAGGCGCGCGAGGGCTATGCGGAGGACGAGCAGAACGAAGCCGTCGAGCGTGCAAACGAGACCCTCGGTGCGCTGATGACGCGGTTCCCCGGCACGCTGCGCGTCGAGCGCTTCGGCGTCACCGGCCGGCCGTTGCGAGCGGCGCAGTACGGCGGGCTGCTCGAGCTCGTGATCCGGCTCGGCTCGGTCTCCTCGGAGCTGTTGATCGAGAAGATGTCCGCGCCGCAACGCGACGTGCGGTTCTACGCGACCGTGTGCTGCATGGAGCTGAGGCCGCGCAATGCCGTGTTCGCGCTCGTCGAGCGGCTGTTCGATCAGGACTACGGCGTGCGCGGTTGCGCGATCGAGGCGCTCTCTGGCTATCCGATCGCCGATCTCAACCACGCCCTCGCCCGCGCGCGTCGGGCGGTGCACTCGAGTGATCCCGAGGTCGTCGGCGCGGCGGCTGCGGCGATCGTCGAGCTCGGTGATGTCGAGGCGATCGCGGATCTGATCGGTGTGATCGAGCGCTCCGATCGCGGCGGCGATCACGCGCGCAAGGCGCTGGTCTCGTTGACCGCGCAGGATTTCGGTCCGAGCGAGAGGCGCTGGCGCAAGTGGTACGAAGCTGCGCGCAGTCGCCATCGCGTCGAGTGGTTGATCGACGGGCTCGCGCACAAGGAAGACGCGGTGCGCGAGACTGCGATCAACGTGCTGCGCCGCCTGACCGGCGAGTATTTCGGCTACCAGAGCGATCTGCCGCGCAAGGAGCGAGATCTCGCCGCCGAGCGGTGGGCTGCGTGGTGGCGCGAGACCGGCCAGCGCCGGTTCGTGATTCGCGAGGACGAACGCGTCCGCCCGACCGCGGTGTTGCCGTCGCGACGCGAACCGTAAGAAACCCGCCGCCTTTGCAGGGCGGCGGGTGAGAGATCTGCCCTTGCAGGGCGGCGTTTCGAGGGGTTACTCGGCCGGCGGGGTTGGCGGGATCGGATACGGCGCCGTCGTGAAGCCCGGCATGGTGTCGTGACGGCGATGGGACTTGCGCGCCGTGTGAGCGGCGGCGAGGGCACCGGTGACCGCCGCGACCACGCCGAGCACGAGCGCGAGGCTCGCGACCAGCATCGCACATCCGGTGGTGTTCGCCGCGTCCATCACGTGGGCGCGAACCTCTTCACCGTGCACCGCGAGGTCGCGCGACAGGAACGACGGCGCCATCATCGAGATCGACGACGTCACCGACACCACGCCGACGATCGCGGTGACCGCCCACACCAGCAGGCCGTGCAAGCCGGCGACGCGCTTCTCGTGGTGGCCATCGATCTTGCCCGCGAGCAGGCCGCCGAGGAACAGCGAGACCACGAGGGCGATCACCGACCACGCGCTCGAGCCGATGCCGATCGCGTGCACGCGATCGTAGTCATACGTGTCGAGCATCTTGAGCGCGACGCCCGAGCCGAACAGCTGGAGCAACATCCACGACGCGATCGCGACAGCGGAGCCTGCGAGGACCGCCGTCCATCGCAAGGTGGGTTGACGACGGTCGACAATAGTCTCTCTGCTAAAAGGCTGCATATACATCGAGGCTAGCGACCTCACTCGCCTCGGCAACGCGTGCTTGAGTGAGACCGACGACGCCGAGCGCTCGTTGTGCAAGAGGTATTCGGAGCGTGCGCAGTGGCGCGTCTGGACCGAGCGTGGACTGCTACTTGGACGGGCCCTGACGCGTGGGGGCTCGGTCTTTACCCGACGAGCGCGGATGCTTCGAGCAGCCGCGGTGCGCCGCGCGCTGCTTTGACCTGCATCATCCAGCTCGCGCCGGCGGGTGCCATGCCGAGCTGCTCGACGGCCTTCAGCCGATCGGTGACCTCGGGCTCCTGACACACCGCCTGGGTGATGCCGACGACGCCGGGAGCGATGGCGCCGATCAACGACAGCGCGAGCTCGACGTTGCTGCCGAAGTAATCGAGGCGGCCGCCCTGCGTGAGCGCCATCATCGGCCCGCGGTGCACGGCGATCCGGCAGTTCAAACCGGTGGTCGTGGGGTGGGCGTCGAGTGCGGCCTGCACCGCGAGCGCGACATCGACGGCGGGACCGGGCCGCTCGAAGGCCGCGATCGCCAGCCCGCCGAACGTCTTGACCAGCGAGCCACCCGACTCGCGCGCGAGCGCGTTGATCTGCTCGAAGAACCGCGTCGCCACCGGAAACGCCTTGGCGTCGCCGAGGTCGTGAAAGATCGCCTGCGCGCCGTCGATCTGGGCGATCACGAGCGTTGCCTGCGCGACGGCCATCAGCCGCCCCGGACCGAGCTGCTGATCGGGGAACAGCTCGCGGAAGGCTGACGTCGCCATCGCGCGCGCGGCGGTCAGAGCATGAGCGCGATCGCCGGCCCGCTCGACTCGAACCAGGATCTCTCGCTTCTCCTGATTGAGCAGTGTGATCAGCTGATCGCCCGCGGTCAGCAACGCGACGTCGCTGCGCTCGGAGAGCAGGAGATCGCACCGCCGCACGCCGCCCGCCGCGGTGACGCGCAGCTCGTGCACGCGCGGCAGCTGCGGGCTGCGCAGCAAGTAGAATCCGGGAGGCAGCGAGAGCTGCAGCGCGACCCGCTCCGACGGTGCGAGGCGAACCTGCGCGGCGACGTGCGGGAAGTGCGCCGGGCCACCGATGCAGAACGTGCGCATCTCGACACCGCGCAGATCGGGCGCGACGCGAAACACAAGCTCGACCGCGCGCGAGAAATCGACGTCGAAGCCGACCTGGCAGGTCTTGCAGCTCGCGTGCTGCTCGATCTTGGCGAGCGACTCGACGATGTTCGACGGGATCCGGCACGACGGGCAGATCACGTCCCACACCATCGCGAGCAAGCCGTGCTTCGCGGCGTGCAGGCAGACCTCGATCATCGCATCCTCGGGAACGCGGAACCGCTCGGCCAGCTGGAGCGGCCGGATGCGCGACACGTCCTGATCCGACGCCGACACCACGTATGCGGCGAGGCTCTCGATCGCGCGATCGTCGAGGCCGGTCTCGTGCAGCTTGCCCACGATCTCCTGCACGCGTGCGCGGACCGCCGCGGACACCTCGACCACCGGCTCGATCGGATCGATCTCGGGCGGTACGCCGGCCGCGAGCAGGTTGTCGAGCCGCGTGTAGACCTTGTCGAGCCGCTTCTTGTACTTGATCCCGATCTCCCACTTCGACAGCACGCGCGCGAGCAGGCCGCGGGGCTCGAGCGTGATCGTATTGCGGAGCTTGGTGCCGCCACCCGGACTCTTCTCGAGCGAGACCTCGGCGACGTACCACCGCAACACGCCCTTCTCGAACACGCGGAGCACGACGTGGCGGCTGCCTTCGATCCATTCGTAGGGATGCTCGCGCCACTTGAGCGCCAGCCCCGCGACCTTGCTGTGGCCTGTGGTCTTGCTGCCGCCATCGATCGCATCGATCTCGAAGCGCACGGGCGCGAGGCCCGTCGCGCGGTTGATCTTCTCGGTGTTCGAGATGAACGGCCACAGCTGATCTGGCGACGCCTGGAGATCCCACTCGAGCGTGTACTTCTGCACCAGGTGCGGCTTCACGATCGGAGGCGATGGATGCGCGGTCATCGGCTGCGGCGTGTCACCGCAGAGTCCCTCGATCGCCACCAGCAGCTCCGTCGCATCGGCGAATCGGCGCTGCGGATCCTTCGCGAGACAGCGCTCGACGAGATCCGCGATCACCGGTGTGGCATCGGTCTGCACCTGATCGAGCCGCGGCGGTGGCTCGCGCACCTGCTTGAAGATCAGCCCCATGGTGTCGGTGTTCTCGCCGAGGAATGGCGGGCGCCCCGCGATCAACGCGAACAGACAACCGCCGAGCGCGTAGACGTCGGTGGCCGGCGTGACCTGCGCGCCCTGACATTGCTCGGGTGCCATGTACTCCGGCGTGCCCAGCACCGAGCCCGCGCGCGTGGCGCCGTCGGGCTGCGCGTCGGCGACGGGTGCCGAATCGCGCGCGATGCCGAAATCGCCGAGCTTGATGACCTGCCCCTCGAAACGCGGCTCGAGCTCGATGCCCGGGCGGACGAACATCATGTTGTCGGGCTTGAGATCGCGATG
>JACCYD010001460.1 GCA_013696695.1 Deltaproteobacteria bacterium
CTGCTCGAGAGCGCGAATGCACTGATCCTCGGCATCGACCGCTCGTGGCGGATCACGGTGTGCAACCGCGCGCTGCTCGAGCTCACCGGCTTCGGACGCGATGAAATCCTCGGCCGCGACGTGCGCGACTTCATCTCGAGCGACCAGCGGCAGTACCTGACGAGCGCGTTCGCCGCGGCGCTGCTCGGCCAGCACCACACGGCCGTTACGGTGGCACTGCCGACGCGCCATGACGGCCCGGTGCGCACCGTGTGGAGCATCGCGCCGGTCGGTCGGGTCGGCGCGGTGGGTGGCCCGGTCGACGCCGTGGTCGCGATCGGTCAGGATCAGTCGAAGATCGAAGCGCTCCAGCAGCAGGTCGTGCGGGCCGAGCGGCTCGCCACCCTCGGCGAGCTCGCTGCCGGTGTCGTGCACGAGCTCAACAATCCGCTGACCTCGATCACGGTCTACGCCGAGTACCTCGTTCGCAAGCTCGAGTCGCAAGGCGCGGAGCCGCCCGACATCGAGAAGCTGCGCCGGATC
Organism: Deltaproteobacteria bacterium; assembly: GCA_013696695.1. Classification (GTDB taxonomy): domain Bacteria; phylum Myxococcota_A; class Polyangia; order Haliangiales; family Haliangiaceae; genus JABFXX01. The sequence continues at coordinate 523 of JACCYD010001460.1, forward strand.
GGTGCGAGCGCTCAGCGCATCCTGCGGTTCTCGCGTGACCTGGTGCAGTACGCACGGCCGTCGGGCAGGGAGCACGAGTCGGTGGATCTCGCCGCCGTGGTTCGCCAGTCGGTCTCGATCTTCGAGCACCTCGTGGAGCGCGGTGGCATCGAGCTCGTCGTCGATGTCGATCCCGAGCTACCAGTGATCCAGGCGGTCGCCGGCCAGCTCGAGCAGGTGCTGATCAACTTGATCACCAACGCGGTGCACGCGATCGAGGGCTCCGACAACAAGGACAAGGCCGGCCGCGTCGTCGTGCGCGCCGCGGTCGAGAGCCCGTCGACGGTGCTGCTCGAGGTGGCCGACTCCGGCAACGGCGTCACCGAGCAGGATCAGGCGAAGATCTTCGAGCCGTTCTTCACCACGAAACCGGATGGCAAGGGGACCGGGCTGGGGTTGCCGATCGTGCGCGGGATCGTCGAACAGCATCGCGGGGAGATCACCGTCGGGCGATCCGATCTCGGCGGTGCGACCTTCCGCGTCATTTTGCCCGCGCTCTGAGCCGCCGGCAGGGCCTCTGCCGCGTTCGTCGGTAAAGTGATGATCTCTTTTGTCTGCTACCCGGACAGAAAGCTTGCCCGATCGATCGGCATGAGTACTCTGGCTCTCGTCATGAAGCCGGAAGTCTTGCTCGAGCTCCTGGAGAACGCAGCCGATCAGCTGGGGATTCGCGTCAGTTACGAATCCCTGCAGAGCAGCGTCGTCACGGGCGGGCATGGTGGGTTGTGCAAGGTGAAGGGCGAGTTCCGCTGCATCGTCGACAAGCGCGCCACCGCCGAGGAGCGGGTCGTCACGCTCGCCACCGCCATCGCGCGCTTCGATACCAGCGAGCTCGAGCTGGCCGACAAGGTTCGCGAGGTCATTCGTACGTACGAGTCTTCCGCGAAACACCGCAAGACGGCAGCCTGACGTCATCCTGACCGCTGGCGCGCTATAACAGCCGGGTGCTCCGGCTCGTCGCGTTGATCGGGTTGCTCGCCGCGTGTGGCAAGGGCGACCCCAAGCGCGAGCTCGACCTCGATCGCATCGAGGTGCTCGGCGCGAACATGCGCACCGATACCGTCGGTGGCGGCGACTTCGCGGAGACCGCGACGTTCGTCCTCGTCGACGCCAAGAACCTCGCGAACGAAGGCGCCTACGTCACGCTCGGGGGTGAGCTGGTCGACGCGAGCGGGATGAAGATCTCCGATCTGTCGCCGCAATCGCTGTGGATCCCGGCGGGCGAGATCCGCACGTACGCGCTGGTGGATACCGAGCGCAAGGCGCGCCCGACCGCGAAGACGGCCCGCGCCAAGGTGCGCGGTGCGAGCGTGTTTCCACCGCCGCTCGCCCGGATCGAGGACGTCCACACGTTCGACGATCACGGGCAGATGGTCGTCCAGGCCTACCTCGTCAACGATGCGCCGGGCGACGGCGTGATCATGGTGGTCGCGACCTTCCACGACGAGCGTGGCCGGCCGGTGACGCGCCCGTTCAACGTCGTCAAGATCAAGGGCAAGCAGGGCCCGGCCACGGTGGGCGACTGCCGCGATGCCGCCATCGATCGCGACGCCGAGTTTTCAAAGTGCCCGATCCAGTTCGTCGGACCGGCTGGTGCGAAGACGGCGACGATGTTCGTCGCCGACACGATCTACTGACCGGGCGTTACGTGGATGGTGCGTGATCGCACGCGGCAGACGCCTAGACGCGACCGGCGAGGCCGCCGAGATACGGATCGTTGGCGACCAGGTCGGTGAGCAGCTCGCGCAGCTCGGCGCGCTCGGCTGCATCGAGCTCGGGGCCAGCGGTGGCCTCGACGAGGCGATCGATGGCTTCGCCTGGCGACAGATTCCCGGCCGCGATCTCGGCGGCGAGCTTGTCGACCATCGTCGCTGCCGCGGCGTCGCCAGCTGCCATCGCGTCCGGGGCGTCCAGGCCCTCCGG
>JACCYD010001472.1 GCA_013696695.1 Deltaproteobacteria bacterium
CGCCTGGGGCGCAGGCAGGCCGCGCACGCCGTTGTCCGACAGGATGCCGATCAGCTCGGTGAGGTGCTCGGAATCGAGCGCGCCGATCTCGAGGCGCTGCACGGATGCCGGCCACTGCTCGGCGAACGCCGTGGTGGCCGTCATCACGATCGGTGGCAGCGCGAGCTCGGTGGTCTCGCTCGCGCGGCGCAGGATCTCGAGGCTCGGGTGATCGAACCGATCGATGTCCTCGCACACGACGGTGACCGGACCTTGCGCGGCAGCGCGCTCGAGGGCGCGCATCGTCGACCACACCATCTCGCGGCGGCGGACCGGCGGCTCGAGCTCGAGCAGCGTGGTGGGGTGACCGAACAGCTGCGCGATGCCGGGGATGTCGCGCTCGTTGAGCCCGATCGACAGCACCGCGTCGCGGAGATCGACATCGCTCGACACCGGCGGCAGCTGCAGCACGGCCGCGAGCAGCGAGCGGATCGGATAGTACGGCGCGGCGAGCCCGCTCGGGTCGGGACCGATCTGATAGATCGTGCGCGTCTCCTGGCCGACCTTGTCGTACGCCTGGTGGAGCAGCGCGCTGCGACCCGCACCTTCGAAGCCGGCGATCATCAACCCGGACGCCCGCCCGGCCTGCACCGGCGCGCGCATGTGCGAGAGCAACGTGACCAGCTCGGCCTGGCGATCGACGAACGGCAGCGGCAGCACCGTGCTCGCCGGCAGCGGGATCTCGAACACTCTCGAGACGCGCGCGCGAGGCGTGCCGCACTCGGGGCAATACTTGAACGTGGGCTGACACGAGGTGCCGCACGTCGTGCACGCGTCGGTGGTCGCCTGCTTCGGCTTGATCAGGCGCGACAGTGCGTCGCGCATCTCGATCGCGGTCGCGAACCGATCGGCCGGATGCTTCGCGAGCGCCTTGCCGACGATCGCGTCGAGCTCCTTGGGCACCGACTCACGGCGGCTTGCCAGCGACGGGATCAGCGCCTTCAAGTGGTTCGCGAGGATCTCCGTCGTCGAGCCGGCGAAGAACGGCGTCTTGTACGCGAGCAGCTCGTACAGAATGATCCCGACGGCGTAGATGTCCGACGCGAACGATGGCGGTGCGCCGCTGATCACCTCGGGTGCCATGTACTCGGGCGTGCCGCTGATCGCGCGGTCCTCGGGATCGCGCGCGACTCCGGTGACCAGACGCGCGATGCCGAAGTCGACGATCTTCACGGTGTCGACGCCGGCGCGCCGCTGATCGAGAATGATGTTGTCGGCCTTGAGATCGGCGTGAACGACGCCGGCGAGGTGCGCTTCCTCGATACCGGCGAGCGACTGCATGCAGATGTCGATCACGCGCTCGACGGCGAGCGGGTTCTCGTTGACGAGGAGCTGCGTCAGCGTCGGGCCCTTGACGTACTCCATCGCGAGATAGAGCAGGCCGTCGCTCGACTGACCGTAGTCGATGATCGAGACGCAGTTCGGATGGTTGAGGCGCGACGCGCTCATCGCCTCGTCGCGGAAGCGCTTGATCATCCGCGTGTCGGCGGACAGATCCTCGTTGAGGATCTTCACCGCGACGGTGCGGCCGAGCGCCATCTGGTCGGCCTTGAAGACCGCACCACTGCCGCCGATGCCGATACAGGCCGTGAGCTTGAACTTGTCGCCGAGCACCCGGCCGACCAGCTTCAGCGATTTGCTGACCTGCTCTTGTACGTGATCCATCGTCATGGTTGGCCCACCGACCCCCCGCCCGTTCTCACCATCATGTGTGCCTGCACTGTAATTTCATCACCGATAGTTCAAGCCCGTTCGAGAATAACCGCGATTCCTTGGCCCACACCGATGCACATGCTCGCAAGTGCACGTCGCGCGGAGGTTTGCTGTTCCATCTCGACGAGGAGCGTCAGGACCATCCGGGCTCCCGATGCCCCGAGCGGGTGGCCATAGGCGATCGCGCCTCCGTTGACGTTGACCTTCTCGGGGTCGAGCCCGAGCTGCTCGATACACGGGATCGCCTGGGCAGCGAAGGCCTCGTTGAGCTCGGTCAGGTCGATCTGAGTGGCGGTTAACCCGGCGCGAGCAAAGGCCTTTTTCGAAGCGGGAATCGGGCCGAGCCCCATCAAGCTGGGCTCCACGCCGGCAGCAGTGCCGGTGACGTAGCGAGCCTTCGGCGCGAGGCCGAGCTCCTTCACCATGCTCTCGCTCGCGACCACCACGACAGCTGCGCCATCGTTGAGGCCCGAGGCGTTTCCGGCGGTGACCGACGCGGTCGGAGCCTTCGAAAATGCTGGCTTCAGCTTGGCGAGCTGCTCGGCCGTGGTCTCGGGGCGTGGATGTTCATCCGCCGCGAGCTGGACCGGCTGCTGCGTCTTCTTGTCGAGGCCGGTCGTGATCGGCGTCAGCTCCTTGGCGATCCGACCCGACGCGATCGCCTTGCCCGCGCGCGCCTGCGACGCCGCCGCGAACCGATCCTGCGCCTCGCGTGACACGGCGTGCTTCTCGGCGACGCGCTCGGCGGTCTCGCCCATCGCGAGCGTGCCGTGCATCTCTTGCATCTTCGGATTCACGAAGCGCCAGCCGAGCGTGGTGTCGAAGATCTTCTGGTCGCGCGCCCAGGCTTCGCCGGGTTTGCTCATCACCAGCGGTGCGCGCGTCATCTGCTCGACCCCGCCGGCGAGCACGAGATCGGCCTCGCCGTTCGCGACGAGTCGCGCGGCATCGGCGATCGCCTGCAGCCCCGAGCCACACAAGCGATTGACCGTGACGCCCGGAACACCGACGGGAAGCCCGGCCAGAAGCGCCGCCATGCGGGCGACGTTGCGGTTGTCTTCACCCGCCTGGTTCGCACAGCCGAGGATGACGTCGTCGATCCGATCGACCGGCAGCTTGGTCCTGGCGACCAGCGCGGCGATCACCTGGGCCGCTAGATCATCGGCGCGGATCCCGGCGAGCCCGCCGCCGTAGCGGCCGAACGGAGAACGAATACCGTCGACGATATAGGCAGCCCTCGACATGGCCCGCACCATAGCCGAAAACTGGCGCGTGAGAGCTCGGCTGCCTACCGTCGAGCATGCTCGAAGTCACGCCCATTCATGCGGCCGCCAGCGACGCAAGCTGGCTCGCGATCCGCCAGCCCGCAGTGATCAAGCTCCTCGAGCGCGAGCTCGCGGGCTTCGCGGGTTTCAAAGACGGAGATGCGTTCGCCGCCGGCCTCGAGCTCGCGAGTCGCGTGCTCGGCGGACCGACGCCACTCTCGGAGCTGCGGCTGGACCACCGCGCCTTGAACAAGGGGCTCCTCGCTGTCCGTCAGGGACTCTGCGATCGCGCGATGGTCCGGTCGATCCGCGACCAGATCGAGGAGCTGCCGGTCGTCCTGACGCCCCTCGAGCAGGACGCCGTCGCGACGGTGATCGCGGGGATTATCTGGGCGGTCCTGGATGCAAGCGTTCGCGATCTCGATGACGAGCTGCTCGATTGAGCTGGATCGTGCCCTGATCGCTGCGATTTCGGGTGCCTGCCTGCTAGTGCGCCTTGACTGGCCCCCCGCTGAACACTACGGTTCGCGCATCATGACTAAGTCGCGAATCCTGGCTGCCTTCCTCTCCGTGTCGCTCGCAGGCGCCGTCACGTCGTTGGGCGCGTGCAGCAGCTCGGATGAGGGGAACGACCGCTGGGCGACGACCGAGAACACCAACGTCGACATCGAGTGGGACAAGGTGAACGAGGCCTACAAGACGGCCGAGGGTCCCGAGGATCTCGAGAAGAAGATCAACGAGATCTACGAAGGCGACGAGATCATCTCGATCCACGTCAAGGACGACGACGCGAAGAACCAGGTCGTCACCGGCTTCTTCGACAAGAACAAGTCGGGCGCGATCGACGAGGGCGAGAAGATCTTCACGATCAAGCGCAGCATCACCGGTGAAGGCACCGGCCAGTACTCGACCACCGGTCACGGTCACTACTCGAGCTACCACTCGCCGATGCTCTCGATCATGACGGGCATGATGCTGGGCTCGATGATGTCGAACGCGTTCTCGCCGCGCTACGTGCCGATGTACACGCAGCCGTATGCCACCAGCGCTGCGCGCGCGGGCAGCATCGCCAACAGCCGCTCGTCGTTCCGCTCTGCCAACCCGGAGCGCTTCAGCAAGTCGTCGCGCACGGGCCGTAGCTACGGCGGCGGCGCTCGTCCGACGAGCCGTCCGAGCT
>JACCYD010001500.1 GCA_013696695.1 Deltaproteobacteria bacterium
CATCGCGACCGTGCACGACCGCGAAAGCATCACCGACCGCGCGAGCATGTTGCCACCGGGCCGAACCAGGTCTGGGCGTGGGACATCACGTATCTGCCTGCCGGTGTTCGCGGCACGTTCTGGTACCTGTACGCGGTTATCGACGTGTGGAGTCGCAAGGTCGTCGGTTGGTGCGTTCACGAGGTCCAGAGTGACGACTTCGCGGCGACGCTCGTCGACGATACCTGTCAGCGCGAGGGTGTCGTCCGCGACCAACTCGTGCTGCACGCCGACAACGGCGCAGCGATGAAGGGCAAGACCATGCTGGTGAAGCTCGAGGAACTCGGCGTGCTGCCGTCATTCAGCCGGCCTCGCGTGAGCGACGACAATCCGTTTCCCGAGGCGTTGTTCGCACGCTGAAGTACCGCCCGAGCTACCCCGAGCGACCCTTCAACACCGTCGAGGCTGCGCGCGCCTGGGTCCTGGGCTTCATCGCTTGGTACAACGACGACCACCAGCACAGCGGCATTCGGCTCGTCACGCCGAGCCAGCGCCATGCGAGGCACGACGTCGCGATCCTTGCTCACCGTCACGAGATCTACTCACAAGCACGTCAGCGTCGGCCTGACCGTTGGACCGGCGACACGCGCGACTGGTCTCCGATCACGACCGTGCGTCTCAACCCCGAACACGGACTCCAAGAGCAGAACTAGCCACGCACGCGGCAACTGTCTTGACACTCACCGGCGAGGCGTTGAAACGGGCAGCAAACGCGCGTGCATTGCGAGGCGTTGACACGGGCAGTAAATCGCTCGCGTGCATCGCGCGCGCATCGACACGTTCGTGCCCGCAACTACATCGAAACTATTCGGCGCTGCAGAGCTGCCATCGGAGGTTCTCCGGAAGGAAAAACAAAAACTCCGACCCGAACAGAGGCTGGCGGTCTGGATCCGAAATTAGTAGACCCACCCGGGAGGTGGGCGCGCGGGCCCTGGAGGTATGGGCTGGGCGGCGGGTGGCGCCATCCGAACGCCAGCTCGAGCTCGACCGTGAGCGCTCGCGTGCGTCGGTGGCTCGAGGGCGTTCGCGTTCACGAACGGCGGCCGCGCGACGGCGTCGCGAGTCGCGTCGCGATCCTGTGTGACCACTCGCGTTGGGTGCTCGCGTTCACGAACGCGATGTCGCCGACTCGCGACCGCTCGACGACGTTCGCGCTCGCGAAAGTCGACCTCGTCGCGAGTCGCGATCCTGTGTGACCACGCGCGTCGGGCGCTCGCCTCATGAGCGACGGTCGCGCGATGTCGTTGACTCGCAGCCGCTCGAGGCATTCGCGTTCACGAACGGCGGCCGCGCGACGGCATCGCGAGTCGCGATTCTGTGTGACCACTCGCGTCGGGCTCGCGTTCACGAACGTCGACCTGACTCGTGGCCGCTCGAGGCCGTTCGGCCAATCGCGAATGTCCGAAGTCGGCGTTCGACGTCGCTGATCGCGTCCTGCGTTCGGAGTCGCGATCGCGCCGGCCGCTCCGTGCCGTCCGCTAGTCGGGACGCACGATCGTACCGACACCGGTGTCGGTGAACAGCTCGGCGATCATGTTGTGTGGCGCGCGGCCATCGATCAGATGGACCGCGCGGACGCCGCCGGCGATGGCGCGGAGCAAGGCGGCAGCCTTCGTGGCCATGCCACCCGTGATCGCGCCACTCTCGAGCTTGCCGCGCAGCTGCTGGGCGGTCAGCTCGCTGACCAGCTCGCCGGCTTCGAGCACGCCGGCGACGTTGGAGAGATAGATCAGCTTGTCGGCGCCGATCGCCGCGGCGATCTCAGCGGCGACGACATCGGGATCGAGGTTGTAGCCTTCGCCATCGGCACCGAGCCCGATCGGCGAGATCACCGGGATGTAGCTCTGCGCGAGCAGCGACTCGACGAACGACTTGTTGACCTCGACGAGCTCGCCGACGTGGCCGAGGTCGCGGCCGTCATCGCGCGTCTGCTTCTTGGCGCGCAGCAGGCCGGCATCCTTGCCCGACATCCCGACCGCGCGGCCGGTCTTGCGGTTGAGCAGCGTGACGAGCTCGCTGTTGATCTGGCCGTCGATCACCATCTCGACGAGGCGCATGTCCGATTGCGACGTCACGCGGATGCCGTCGATCATCTCGGCGTCGGCGCCGATCTTGTCGAGCATGCGGGTCAGCTCGGGGCCGCCACCGTGGACGACGACGGGGAGGAGGCCGACGGAGTGGAGCAGGAGCACGTCGTCGCAGAACGAGCGCTTGAGCGAATCCTTCGTCAGTGCGGCGCCACCGTACTTGATCACGCAGCGCTTGCTGCGGAAGCGATCGATGTACGCGAGCGCCTCGACGAGCAACGCACGCTTGAACGCCGGACTGTAGTTGCCGAGCCGATCGTCCTTGGCGACGCCGCCGCCGGGAGCCTCGAAGAGCAACGACGTGTAATCGGCGTTGAGCTTGACGTAGTCGTATGACAGGTCGCACCCGTAGGCGCGCGCCGAGGCCTCGCCGGAGCGGAGCTCGACATCGATCACGACCTCGGGCTCGCGTAGGCGCGCCCGCAACGCGGCGCGATCGAAGGGCTGCGGCGCGCCGTCGTAGACCTCGATGCCCTGGATCGTGACCTCGGACGCCGCGGGGTCGATGTCCCATTGCTGCGAGCCAGCGCGCGCGCCGACCGTCGACAACACGCGACCCCAGTTCGGATCGCCGCCGAACATCGCGGCCTTGACGAGCGGAGAGGCGGTGATGCTCTTCGCGATGTCGCGCGCGATCTCCTCGTTCGGAGCGCCGGTGATCAAGGTCTCGATGCGCTTCGTCGCGCCTTCGCCGTCGGCTGCGATCGCGCGGGCGAGCTCCTCGAGCAGATCGCCGAGCGCCGCCAGGAACGTGTCGTACTCGGGGCCGGTGGAGGTGTGGATCTTGGGATTGCCGGCGCGGCCGTTCGCGAGCACGAACACGCTGTCGTTGGTGCTCATGTCGCCGTCGATCGTCAGCTGGTTGAGCGTCGCCTTCGTCGCATCCTCGAGCGCGTCGTCGAGAGCGTGTGCGTCGATCGCGAGATCGGTGACGATCACCGCGATCGTGGTCGCGAGCTGTGGCGCGATCATGCCCGAGCCCTTGCACAGCGCGGCGATGGTCACCGGCGTGCCCTCGATCGTGATCGTTCGCGACGCCAGCTTCTTCGTGGTGTCGGTGGTCATGATCGCCTCGGCGGCGCGATCGGGCTCGGCGCCGAGCTCGGCGACGCAGCGCGGGATCGCGGCGACGATCTTGTGCTCGGGGAGGCGCATGCCGATCACGCCCGTCGATGCCGAGACCACTTGGTCGGCGTCGATCGAGAGCGCCTTCGCGGTGGCCTCGATCACGGTGCGCACGGCGATCAGGCCTTCGGGGCCGGTCAGCGCGTTCGCGTTTCCGCTGTTGATGACGACCGCGCGGATGCGTTCGGCAGGGAGCCGCCCCTCGGCATCGACCACCGGTGCGGCCTTCGCGCGATTGACGGTGAACGCGCCGGCGCAGGCGGCGTCGGTGTCGGAGACGACGAGCGCGAGATCCGGACGATGCGGCTTGATTCCACACGCGACGCCGGAAAACGAGAACCCGCGGGGCCACTTCATCGCGAGTGTCACGCGTGCCTCGCGAGGTGATCGAGACCAGCAGTACGCGGCAGCCCGAGCATCAAGTTCATGTTCTCCATCGCCTGACCGGCAGCGCCCTTGAGTAGATTATCGATCGCGACCGTCACGATCGCGGTGCGGCCATCGGACTCGACGCCGATCACCACCTGGTTGGTGCCGACCACGCGGCGCAGCGAGACGTCCTCCGCGGAGCGCGCGAGGGTCACCGTCGGATCGTCGCCGTAGGCCGCGCGATAGCGCTCGACCAGCTCCGCGGTGGTCGCAGCGCGGGCGAGGCGCACCGTCAGCGTCGCGAAGATGCCGCGCGCGATCGGCAGGAGATGTGTGGTCATCGTGACCCGGCCGGAGAAATCGCCGGCCTGGCCGACGCGTGACAGCGCGAGCTCGATCTCGGGCACGTGCTGGTGGCGCAGCACCTTGTAGGCGCGAACCTCGCCGTACATCTCGCCGAGCGACATCGCCTCGACCGCCTGACGGCCGGCCCCGGTGACCCCGGATCCGGCGGACACGACGAGGTCGCCGGTGACCAGGCCGTGCTCGACGAGCGGCGCGGCGGCGGTGATCACCGCGGTGGCGTAGCAGCCAGGATTGGCGACCAGCGAGGCGGCGGCGACCTCGTGACCGAACAGCGACGTCAGACCGTAGATGACCTCGGGCTTCGCGCGGAACGCGTGCGAGAGGTCGACGACCTTGGTTTGCTTGCCGAGCGCACCAGCGATCTGCGTCGCGGCGTCGGGCGGGACGGCGAGCAGCGCGGCGGCACAGGTGGCTGCCGCCTGTTTCGCTGCGTCCGTGGTGACGAACGCGATCGCGCGATGTGCCGGCATGCCGGTCAGCTCGTCGAGCGTCTTGCCCGCATGCGTGTCGCTCGCGGCGCACGCGAGGCGGACGCCGGGATGCGACGCGAGCAGCTTCGCGAGCTCGAGGCCGGCGTACCCGGCGGCTCCGAACAGAGCGACATCGACCACGCGCGCTGTATATCACCCGCACTCTCGACACCGGGCTCTGGCGGCACCTTTGACGCCACCATTTGCAGGGATCCCGACGGGTTGGACGCCAAAAACGTCGCAGATCGAGCGGCCTGCCGGTGCGTGAAATCTAGGCATGAGTGCCTTTCGAGACGACCTCACCGCGCTGTCCGCTCGCCACGACGTGTTGGCCACCGAGGTCGCACACAAGACCCGCGAGCTCGAGCAGGCGACCCGGATGCTCGACGAGGCGACGGCCCGTTCGCGGTTGCCGGTGCTCGACAACATCCGCGTCGCGTCGCCGTGCCCGGCCGAGTGGTCGAAGATGGTCGGCGACGACCTCGTTCGCCACTGCGGCGACTGCAAGAAGAACGTCTACAACCTCTCCGGCATGACCCGCGAGGAAGCCGAGACGCTGATCCTCGCCAAAGCCGGCAACCTGTGCGTGCGGTACTTCCAGCGCAAGGACGGCACGATCATCACCGCCGACTGTGTGGTCGGGGTGTCGCGCAATCGCAAGCGCAAGCTGATCGCGGCCGGTGCGGCGGCGATGCTGGCGGCCGGTGGCGTGGGCATCGCGCTGCGCACGAGCGCGAGCGCGGACGACGTGACCCATGAAACCTTCCAGGACGACGACATCCGCGAGATCGGGGGTGCCGTCAGCATGCCGCCGCCGGTCGTGCGCATGGGCGAGCCGATGATCGAGATGCGCGGCAAGATGGAGATGCCGGAGCGGCAGCACGCACCGGCACAGGGCACCGA
>JACCYD010001505.1 GCA_013696695.1 Deltaproteobacteria bacterium
GGGGACTGGCGCGACGAGGCGCTCGAGCTCGCGCGCAACTGCATCGGAGACGACGACGCAGAGATCGGCGACGCCGGGCTCTGCCATGGCACCACCGGTGCGATGCATCTGTTCGCTCGCTTCGCGCACGCGACCGGCGAGCGAGCGTTCGCCGATGCCGCGCGACACTGGCTCGACCGCACGTTCGCGATGCGCCGCCCGGGAGAGGCGTACGCAGGATTTCCCTCGATGCGCGCGGCGGGTGACAACACGTTCGAGGCCGATGCCTCGATGCTGACCGGCGCCGCGGGTGTCGGGCTCGCGCTGCACGCGATGATCTCGACCATCGAGCCGAGCTGGGATCGAGTGTTGCTCGTCGACATCGGACCGGACATCTAGCCCCCAGAGATCGCCTCGGTTGATACGAGCCGAGCCAAGAGCGCGAAGCGCTCGGAGCCCGAGCCCGAGCCCGATCTTCTTTGTCGAGTGGACATCTTCGTCGGAGATGGTGCAACCGTGTGCTCGGATTCGGATCGGCAGATCCGGGCTCGGGCTCGGGCTCGGGCTCGACTCGGATAAACCCAGCCGGACTCTGGGGTTCGCAGCTCGGGGACCCGTTGCCTGCAGTGACTCCGCACCGTGAAGGAGAGGCACAGACCTCGGCCACCAGCGCCGAGGTGCCCGAGATTGCTGGGCCGCGCCCTGGCAACGTTTTCGCAGTGCTGAAAGTCTCATGTTCGTGCGCCGTATCTCCCCGAGTCTCGCGATCTCGGTCGGAGTGCACGCGCTGATCGCCGTGTTGTGGGGTGTCGTCGAGCTCGAGCTGGATCCGGCGGAGCGCGAGCCCGGGCCCAGCGCGATCATCGAGCTGGTCGATCCCGAGCCGGATGTCCAGAGCGACACCGCCGTCGAGGTGGTCATGCTCGACCTGGCGACGCTCGAGACCATGCCCGTGCTGAAGCCCGAGGTCGCGCGGCGCGAACCGGTCGCGACGACGCCTCCGCGCGGTGTCGACCGCCCGATTCCTGCGCCGGCGATCCGCAAGGCAACCACCGCGTCCCGCGAGCCAGCAGTGGCCGAGCCGGTCGCGACCACCACGCGATCGTCCTATCTCGATCTTCGCAAGGGTCGCGATCTCGAAGGTCGTGGCCGCGATGCGCTGCGGCTGTCGACGCCGAGCCTCGAACGCATCGCGCTCGGCCCGGAGTCGACGCGCTCCGTGGTCGACACCACCGGGGCCACCGCGATCGTCGATGCGAAGCCGCGCGAGTCGATCGTCACCGCCGAGATCACGCCGGGCGGCCGCGGCACCTACAAGATCGATGACCTGGTGTTCAAGGGCCGGATCGCGCGGGACGGCTCGGTCTCGATCAAGGACAAGGCGAACGTCCAGCACCAGTTCAAGTCGTGGAAGCACATCAAGCACGTGCTTCGCACCGCAGGTCCCTTCGGCCTGCTGCAGCTCGACTTCGACATCACCGACGCGTTGATGCGCAAGAAGAAGATGGATCCGTACGCGAGCCGCAAGCTCGCCTTCCTCGATCAGACCCGCGATGCGCGCGTCGAGCTCGGCAGGCAGTACCGCAAGGAAGTGCTCGCGCGGACCTCCGAGATCGTGCGCGGGAACCTCGAGCTGATGTGGGCCACGGTCACCGACGCGGCGGCGCGCAAGACGGCGCTGTTCGACCTGTGGGACGAGGTCGACGAGGCGGGCGACGAGGAGGTGGTCGCGGCCGGCACCGCCGCGCGCGCCACCGTGATCGGCTTTCTCCGCGCTCGCTTCCCCAGCAGCAGCGCGACTGCCTACACCGCGAGCGAGATCGCCGCGCTGAACGGCAAGCGGAAGTCGCGAGCCGTGTTCGCGCCTTACGAGTGATCAGCGCAGTCGCGTGCACCAATCGCGCACCGGCGACGTTGCGCGACTTGGCGTTGTTCGTGCGCAGGCATTGTCGCTAGCACTGCCTCATGCGGATCTGCGTCTTGCTACTCGCAGCGTGTAGCGCGTCATCCGGACCGATCCCCGACGATCCACCCACGGGCGCCG
>JACCYD010001527.1 GCA_013696695.1 Deltaproteobacteria bacterium
CGCTTCCGGATCCGCTGGCCGTCGTCGCGCTTCCGCTGCCCGCGGCGCTTCCGGATCCGCTTCCCGCCGGTGGCCAACTGCCGGGCGGCAGCGAGCGTGCGCTGCCGGAACCGGTACGTGGCCGGCGCTGCTTCTCGAACGCGTCGGACTTGGTGCCGCGGCACTTCGCGATATCGGAGATCGTCTGCGTGGTCAGCAAGCACGTGCGCGTCTCCGCGTCGTAGTTGCGCTGCTCGCACTGCGCGACCATGGCCTTCTTCTGTTGCGTGAAGTTGGCGCCCTCGTGGCCCATCAGCTGCGTCTTCGTCACCGTGAGCATGTGCTCGACCACCTGCTCGCACGTCGGTCCGGAGGCTTTCTTGCCGCATCCGACGAGGAACACCAGGAGGACGGCGCGCAGCATGCCGGCATCCTACAACACGAGGCGAGCGAACGCGTCGACAAGCCTGATCGATGAACCGTCGCGGTTAGCCCGCTCGCTATTTCGGATCGACGCGAAGCGAGCCGCACGCCGCCACTCCGCGCGCGGCGGCTTGCTTCGCCTCCACCGTGCCGTCCTTCGTGATCGGCTCCTGGTGGAGGCACGTGAACACCCGGCCGCCGGACGTGGTCACCACTTCGGTGACGACCCACAGGCCATCGCTCCCACGCACGATCGTGCGCGGCGAGCGCTCGACCAGATAGCGCGTCTCTTCCGCGATCAGTCCCGAGTCCGAGACCACGAGACGACCACTGTCCACGCCCCAAGTGTATGCGGTGCGATCGTGCGAGGTCAGCTTGCCGCGCGGGATCGAGATCGTGAAGCGATGACCGGAGAGCGTGCCCTCGTATCGATCGGAGTCGGTAGGCGACGTGACGATCGGTGCGTTCGTGCCGCGATTCGAGGGCGCGGACGTGGACGGATCTGTGGCCTTGCCACAGGACACCGACACAAGCGCGATCACCAGCGCGCGCATGACTGAAGGACGCAACGCACGACCATCCTATTCCTCGCCGAGGCTGTCGTACAGTTGCCCGGTGATCCGCGATGCACGCAGTGAAGACTTTGTTCGCATCGCCGCGATCACGAACCACTACATCGAGACGACCTCGATCCACTTCGGCTACGAGCCGGTGAGCCCCGATCACCTGCGCGCGCAGTGGGACGCCGGCCGGGAGCGCTACCCCTACCTGGTGGCGGTCGACGACCAAGCCGGCGTCGTCGGCTACGCAAAAGCCGGAACCTGGCGCGAGCGCGATGCGTATCGCTGGACGACCGAGATCGGCCTCTACGTCGACGCTGGCCAGCACCGTCGGGGCGTCGGCCGCGCGCTGTACCAGGAGCTCCTTCGCGAGCTGAGCTCGCGCGGATTTCGCTCTGCGATCGCGGGGATCACGCTGCCGAACGATCCGAGTCGCGCGTTCCATCTGGCGTTCGGCTTCGCGTCGGTGGGGACGGTTCGCGACGCGGGTTACAAGCGCGGCAACTGGCATGACGTCGAGTTCTTCCAGCACCGATTCGCCGGAGATCCGGGATGACCGACTGCCGCCCGCAGTGCGGTGCGTGCTGCATCGCGCCCTCGATCTCCGCCTGCGCGGCGCTACCCCAGGGGAAGCCCGCCGGCGTGGCGTGCCCGCACCTGACCGCCGACATCCGTTGCGCGCTGTTCGGAACACCCGAGCGGCCCGACGTATGCACCAGCCTCCGGCCGCAACCGGAGATGTGCGGCGACTCGGCCGCCGAGGCGATGGCGACGCTGATCCGGTGGGCAGCTGACCGCACCGCGCGGTCGATGATCGCGGTTCACTCGCTGCTGTCAGTTCAGTGAGCCGGCAGACACCGCTTTCGTCTCCTTGGAATCGTTCAAGAAACCGTGGGATCCCGCACCGAAGCAGTCGTTGACACGCGTGTGAGGCAAGGCTACATGGCCGGCTCTAACCATCCTAGCCGGGACTCTCACATGAAGCTTTCCATCGTTGCCGCACTCGCCCTCGTCGGCTGTTCGGCCTCTCCTTCCAAGCAAGACATCGCCACCGCGCCGTTCGACATCGAGCAGCTCGAGGCCAAGGAGGACAGCCCGACCAAGCCGTCGAAGGGCGTCGACGTCCGCATCGCCGAGCGGGCGCAGGACAAGTTCACCGCGTCGCGCGGCTTCATCGCGCACCGGATCAACCTGACGGGCGGCCGGGTCGACCTCGACGTCTCGGGTACCGAGAACGGCGACCAGCTCGACACCATCCTCTACGTGTTCGGCCCCAAGAAGGCGAACGGCAAGTTCCCCACTCGCGCTCTCGCGTTCAACGACGACTTCGAGCCGGGCGTCAACTTCGGCTCGCACATCATCCTCGACGTGCCCGCCGCCGGCGAGTACCAGATCGTCGTCTCGACCTACGACAACTACGTCTCCTTCCCGAGCCACGTCAGCCGCGGTGACTACCAGCTGATGGTCAAGTGCCAGAGCGAGACGTTCGGTGCCTGCGGCCCGGCCGTGTCGGGCGTCGACGGTCAGTGCTGGGAAGACTCCGAGTGCGTAGCCGCCGACGGCGCGCCGCTGCACTGCGAAGGCGAAGTCACCTGTGCGCCGGGCACCCAGTGCTTCTTCGTGCGGATGGGCGTCTGCGTCGAGGACTACGTCTGGATGACGTACTCGGCCAAGCAGTGCACCAACCCGTGGTCGGCTGCCGAGGTCACCGAAGACGAGGCAGCCGCGTTCCCGGTCGGCGACCTCGCCCAGGTCATGAAGCACTACGGCAAGCAGGGCGTCTCGTTCGACGAGGTCGGTCAGCTGACCCCGCAAGAGACCATGTTCCAGTGCCTCGCCTGCGGCTGTGCGCGCGGCGATCAGATCGTCGTCAAGGTGAAGTCCACGTCCTCCGACGTCCTCGCGGCCGACGGCTGGATCTTCTCGGCCCCGTCCCCCGAGGCGGTCTCGCTCGAGCCCGCGCAGTGCGGTTCGAACCCGTGGCAGACGGCGCCGACCAGCAGCGTCGCCGAGGAGCTCGAGCAGGTCGACGTGTGGCTCGCCGCCGAGGGCGCGACGCTCACCAAGCGCGGCTTCACCTACCCGACGGAGCGCAAGGTCACGTGCGCGTCGTGTGACTGTGCGCGCGGCGATCGCCTGATCGCGTTCCCCGCCGACCAGCAAGACGCGGGCTTTTTGTCGAGCCTCGGCTTCTCGGCCGTTTACGTTCCGTAGTGACGGAGCGAATCGGTCCCCAGTAGCGGTGACCGATTCGCCCTCATTCGACGATCGTGTTCGACCACCACCGGTGGTTGGTGATCGTCCGACAGGTTTGCCGGCGGTTGCCGTCAGGTAGCGCGCAAATCCCGTGGTGCCGAACGTGCACTGCGAGCGGTCATGCTTCGCCCGCTCGTGACCGTGCTGCTCGCGTCGACCCTCGGCGGCTGCATGGTCGGCAGCTACTCGCCGGGCGTCGTCTACTACGTGCCGGTGGTCCCGATGGTGCCACTCGCTGCCTTCCCGCCGGCACCGTTCCATCATTACCCGCCGCCGGCGCCTGCAGTGGCCGAGTTTCAGACCCCGTCACTGACGGTGCGTGCCCTCGCGATGAAGATCAGCGAGTCCGCGAGCACCGGTGACTGCGGCGCTGCGATCACCGCCGGGGACGAGCTCGAACAGATCGACAACCACTCGCATCACGCGCTGCTGGCGGTCGACGAGCGCTACGCCGGCTGCGTGCGCGGGTTCTAGCTGTTCTTGATCGCGACCGCGGGGGACGGCATGGA
>JACCYD010001530.1 GCA_013696695.1 Deltaproteobacteria bacterium
GCCCAGAACTGGACACCGGCGACGATCGAGCACGACTAGCAACCGCTACTGACCGCCGAACCAGCGATCGACCGTGCGGCCGAGCTGGCCGCCGATGTGGCGACCCGCCGGCGGCAGCACCTGCTGCGCGATCGGCTGCGTCGGCTTCGGCATCAGCTGCGCGCCCCATCGGCCGAGCGTCTCGCCGGTCTGTGCACCGAGGCGCTGGAACCGGCCATCCTGGCCACCATTGACCAGCGCGAGCTGGTCGAGATCGATCGTCTGTAATGCGGTCATTGAAGTATCCCCCTGCTCGTCGTCAGTGCAGTCGGCGTACCGACGAGCCGCGCGAGAACGATCAACGACTTGTCGGCGACAAATCGCGATCCCGCGCCGCCACGAGTCGGCAGATCGCGCCCTGATCTAGACACCTGAACAGATTTCCAGTACGGTCGATTTCACGTGAAGTCTCGCGATACTGAGAACCCTCACAACCGGTTCCGCAAGGTCGCCGTCGAGTACGACGAGGGCGATGGGCCACCACCTTCGCCGGTCACGCTGATCGACGATCACGCGCGCTCGATCCTGTCGGAGAACGATTCGCCGGACCTCGGCTTCAAGTTCAGCGCGAACCCATATCGCGGCTGCCAGCATGCCTGTGCGTATTGCTTGGGCGGCGACACGCAGATCTTGATGGCCGACTCGCGCACGAAGCGCCTCGCCGAGGTCGTGGTCGGCGACGAGATCATCGGTACGCATGACGACGGCGCCACGCGTCGCCACGTGCGCACGCGCGTCGTCGATCACTGGCGCACGAACAAGGTCGCGTACCGCGTCGATCTCGCGGGAGGCGTGTCGGTCATCACCAGTGGAGATCATCGGTTGCTCGGCGAGCGTGGCTGGGCGTACGTCTCGCCACGCGATCGCCATCTGCGCGCGTTGCGGATCGACGAGTCGCTGGTCGGCGACGTGAAATCGCTCGCGGTCGGTGCGCGGGGGCTGGTCGAACCAGCATCGCAGCTGCGCGTTCGTGCGATCGACGAGCTCGGTCCTCGGGAGCTGTTCGATATCACCACCGGAACCGGCGATTTCATCGCGAACGGCGTCGTCAGTCACAACTGCTACGCACGGCCGACGCACGAGTATCTCGACCTCGGCGCCGGCACCGATTTCGATACCAAGATCGTCGTCAAGCGCGAGGCGCCCGAGCTGCTGCGCGCGGCGTTCGACAAGCCGAGCTGGAAAGGCGACACGGTGATGTTCTCCGGCGTCACCGATTGCTATCAGCCGGTCGAGAAAGATCTCGAGCTGACGCGGCGCTGCCTCGAGGTGTGCCTCGAGTACAAGAATCCGGTCAACGTGATCACCAAGAGCGCGCTGGTCGAGCGCGACATCGATCTGTTCCTCGCGCTCGCGAAGGAAGCGCGGTTTCACCTCAGCGTCAGCCTGGCGTTCACCGACAACGATCTATCGCGCGCCATCGAGCCGTGGGCGGCGAGCCCGGATCGCCGCTTCAAGGTGATCGAGACGATGGCGAAGGCGGGCGTGTCGGTCGGCGTGATGTGCGCGCCGATCATTCCGGGTGTCAACGATAACCAGCTCGTCACGCTACTCGAGCGCGCGGCGGCTGCGGGCGCCACGTCGGCGGGCTGGTCGTTGCTGCGGTTACCGGGCGCGGTGAAGGAAGTGTTCGAGGATCGGATACGCGTCGCGCTGCCGCTCGCCGGTGACAAGATCCTGCATCGCATTCGCGACACTCGCGGCGGCAAGCTCTACGACGCGCGCTTTCACACGCGCGGGCGCGGCGAAGGGCCGTACGCCGAGATGATCGCCACGATGTTCACCACCACCGCGACGCGGCTCGGCTTGACCAGCCGCCACGACGATCACGACGAGGATGCCGAGCCCACCACGTTCCAGCGGCCACCGAAGACGACCAACCAGCTGTCGCTGTTCTGAGTGCCGAAGGCCGGGGTCCACACGGGCGGCGTTGACAACAGTCTTACAGATCGATCGCCCAGCAGCGCTCGGTCGTCGGGCCGCGCTCCGGCCGGCGGGTGTCCTCGCGCTCCTCGACCTGCCGCATCGCGCGAGGCGCGTAGATCGTGCGCACCTCGTCCTCGCGCACCGAGAACGGCGGGCCCGACACCAGGGCCTGATCGTATTCGAGCGTGACGATCAGCGCGGGCGAGCTCGGCGCCAGCAACGAGCGCGTGTGCGCCGCATAACGCGCGCGCAACTCGGGCGGCAACGCGACCAGTGCGGCTCGATCGTAGAGCGCGTCGAGCGGACCGAGTAGCCCCGGCGAGGTCGCGAAGTAATCGCCCGCGAAGATCTGGATCGGGCCGTGCTCGTACTCGACGTGCTGCGCGTGCTTCATGACCGTCGGCGAGATCGCGTGCTCGGCGAAGAACGCCTTGACCGCACCCTCGACCAGCTCGATCCCGACGACGCTGTGACCGTGCGCGGCGAGGAACGCCAGATCCTCCGACTTGCCACACAGCGGAACGAGCACGCGGCGATTCGCGCCGAGGTGCGGCGAGTGCGCCGACAGCAACGTGTTCGGCGTGCCCTCGTGGAAGCCGATGCTGCCTTCGCGCCAGCGCTCGCCCCAGAAGTGATCCCATGCGACGGGTTCGTTCATTCGGCGCAGCCTAGCCGAAAAAGTTTGCGGGTCCTGGTGTGTCTTCACCAGGACCCGCCGCCATGCATCGGGCATGCGTTATTCGCCGCCGTTCACTTGTTGCACCCGACGACGGGATGCGAGACGACGGTCGTGACCGTCGTGCAGTACCGCAGCGTCGCCTTGATGATCTGCCCCAACGTGCCGCCGTTGACATCGTGGAGCTCGGCCGCCTGCAACGGAGCGAGCGTCTCGCGTTGCAGCGAGAGCTTGCCGTCGAGCTTGTGCTTCTTCATGACTACTGCGCTCCCTTGCACGTGATGAGTGGCGTCGATGCGACGGTGGTCACCAGCGTCGGGCACAGGTTCTTCGTGGCCTGCACGACGCTGCGCACGACAGCGCTCAACGTCCCGCCGTTGACATCGTCGAGCTCGGCCGCCTGGAGCGGTACGAGTGTCTCGCGGTGCAGTTCGAGCTTCTTCAGCGTGATCTTCTTCATGGCACCCTCTACTTCTGGCAAGTGATGGTGGGATGCGATGCGACGGTCGTGACCGTCGTGCACGCGTACTTCGAGACCTGGATCGCCGAGCGCGCGATCGCGCTCAACGTTCCACCGTTGACCTCGAGCAACTCGTCCGCCTGGAGCGGCATCAGCGTTTCACGTTCGAGCGACAGCTTGGTTCCGGACTGCTTCTTCATGACGTTTCCCCTCGTTTGAATGTGTCTCTTTAGAAAGATCGAAATGATCTTTCCCCCGCAGCTCGTCAGAGCAGCTCTCGCGCCAACCGCTAACGCCGCGCGATCACGAGCTCGCGGCTTATTTCACTGGCACGCGCGGTCCACGATCTGTTCACCGCGGTGAACGACGAGCATCACGATCCATCGGGTAACCGCGTGATCTCTCTAGGTCCCCGCCGCACCGGGGGGCGGTACGTCCATTGCTGTTTCGATGCGCATCATGTGGAAGCCCGTGCTCGAAGGTCAGCTGGCGAATGACGCCGCTCAGGCGGTTCGCGATGTCGCGGTGGCGGTGGCGGCAACGCCGGAAGCGGTCGCTCCGGCCGATCGCACCTTGTTCTGGGCCTACGCCACCTCCATGGTCGACGAGCCGTTCGCACATGCCGCGTACGACGCCGCGCTCGATGACGTCATCGCCACGCTGCGCACCGGCGTCCCGACGCCTTCGCTGTACGACGGCGGTCTCGCCGGCATCGGCTTCACGCTCTCGCACGTGCTCGATGGCGGCGCCGAAGACGTCCTTCAGGTCATCGATGAAGCGTTGATCGGCGTGCTCGCCGTGGATCGCTGGAACGATTCGCTCGATCTCGCGCAAGGTGTGGTGGGGCTCGGCGTGTATTTCCTCGAGCGCCTTCACAACAACCCGCAGGCGAGCTTGCCGCGCGATGGCCTCACGCACGTCGTTCACCATCTCGAGCAAGCGGCGCATCGCAGTGATCGCGGCACCACGTGGCTGACGACGCTCGAGGTGATGCCCGAGCCGTATCGCGCTCGGTATCCGGAAGGGTTTCACGACTGCGGCGTCGCCCACGGCGTGCCCGGCATGATCGGGTTCCTCGCGCGCGCCGCACGCGTCACGAACGATCCGCAAGCCGCAGCGCTGTGTGTCGATGCGACCCAATGGCTGGCGCGCCAGCGCCGGTCGCAGGACGAGCTCGCAGGCAACGCGACCGGGCGCTTCCCGTCGATGGTGCCGCCGCTGTCGCCCGGCGACTACCGCCGGTTCTCGCGGCTCGGCACCGACCCCGGCATCCGCCCGTCGCGCGAAGCTTCCCGCGCGGCCTGGTGCTACGGCGATCCCGGCATCGCCGCGGCGACGTGGAGTGCATGTCCCGACCTCGCACGCGAGACCGCGCTCGACTGCGCCGTCCGTGAAGCCTCGACGACCGGCGTGCGCGACACCGGGCTGTGCCATGGCGCAACCGGGCTCGCTCACCTCAGCAATCGCTTCTATCAGGCCACCGGCGACGCCGCGCATGCCGAAGCCGCACGCAGCTGGTTCGCGCGAGCGCTCGACATGAAGAGCGAGCTTCCGGCCGCGGGCGGCTTCGCATCGTGGCGCGGCGCGGATGCCGACGGCAACGACACCTGGGTTGCGTCGCTCGGCCTGCTCGAGGGTGCGATCGGCGT
>JACCYD010001535.1 GCA_013696695.1 Deltaproteobacteria bacterium
GCGGTGCGCGTGCTCGAGGACGATCCGGAATTCAATGCCGGCCTCGGCTCGGCCCTGACCCGCGATGCCACCGTGGAAACCGACGCCGCGGTGATGGATGGTGTCACCCAGCGCGTCGGCGCGGTCGCCGCCGTGCCCGATCTCGCCACACCGATCGCACTCGCGCGCGCGGTGCTCGAAGCGGGAGAGCACGTGATCCTCGCCGGCGCGGAGGCGTGGCGCTTCGCGGCCGACTGCGGGCTGACACCGGCAGCGCCCGGAGCGCTGGTCACCGATCGTGCACGCGCGAAGCTCGCAGCACTCGGGCCGCGCAGCGGTGGGACGGTGGGTGCGATCGCCCGCGACCGCGCGGGCCGGTTTGCGGCGGCGACGTCGACGGGCGGCATCTCGGGGAAGCGATGCGGCCGGATCGGTGACTCGCCGATTCCAGGCGCGGGGACGTGGGCCGATCCGGCGTGTGCGATCAGTGCGACGGGCGACGGCGAGGCGATCCTGCGGGTCGCGCTCGCACGCTCGATCTCGATGCGGCTCGATGGCGGGCTCGAGCGGGCGGTGCGCGACAGCCTCGCGGAGCTCGCGCGGATCACCGGAGGAACGGCCGGCGTGATCTCGATCGACGCGTCGTCGCGCGTGATCTTGCAGCTGACGCCGGAGATGCCGGTCGCGTGGGTCGACGACGCGGGCGCGGGTGATTCGCTCGGCGCGACCCTCTGAGATCACGGCGTCCGACGATCGCCTTGCGCGATCGGGATTCTCCCTTAGACTGTGCAGCTCTCGAGGTTCGCGATGCGTTTCAACTTCGCCATGTCCTAGGTCGGCTGCCGAGCTCACTCCTCCGGCAATCCCGCTCGTACGCCCGCACGAGCCCATGACCCAGGTGCATTTATGGTGGCTGCTGCGATCTCGTTCGCAGCAACGGGGCCGACTCCGAGCGCTCGTGTCGCTCGCGAGCTCGGCACGTTGCTGTTGTCGCGCGCCGTGATCGACTCCCCGCGCTGGCGTGCCCACGCCAACGCGCAGCTCGTCTCGACGCTCGCCCACTTCAATCTTCCGCTCGAATCGATCCGCGCCGAGCTGCGCGAGGTCGGGGCCGTCGTGTGCCCGCCGTCGTTACAGCCGATCCTGATCGCGCTGCTCGAGACCGAGCTCGCGCGTGCGGTCCCGCGCGCGCACGTGTTGACGTGCGTGCTCGATGCGTTGTGGCGACCCGACTGGGCCGGCGCATCGATAGGCGCGGTGACCGCGGCACTGCGTGCTGGCGCGCATGCGGCGATCTGCGAGCTGCCGGCAATGGTCCCCGACGCAGGCCTGGAGCGGCGGTTATCTAGATTTGCGGTTCGCGGCGTGCTGGCCCGCCACGGCGAGCACGGCAACTGGGGCGGGTTCGAGGCCGACGTCGCGCTGCGCGGGGCCGAAGGCGTGTTCCCGATCTCGCTGCCACTCGTGGTCGCGGTCGCCGACGCGATCGTCGCTCGCCCGGATCACGCACGCGTCGAGGATCTCGAGCGGATGATCGCGCGACTCGCACCGCACGATCGCGGGCCCGGTGGGGCACACGCCGCGCGCGTGTTGCTCCATTGTGTGGGCGAGCGCGCGGCGATGATCCGCGTGCGTGCGATCCGCAATGACAGCGTGCGAGCGACGGCGAGCTATGTGCTGGTCCGCGCCGCCCTGAAACCCAATGATGCGCAGATCTCGATCGCGCGCCGGATCGCGTCGGAAATGCCTGCGGGTCGATCGCGCCAGCGCGCCGAGCTCGCGATCGCGCAGGCCGTGTTTCGTGCAGGCGACCCGTTGCGGGCGAGGCGCGCGATCGCTCGGGTCGTCGATCCCGTGCTGCTCGTCGACGTCTGGCGACTGTCGATGGCGATCGCGATGCGGTTGCGACCCGCGCGCGAGCCGACGCCGCTGTGGCCGCACGGTCACATCGCGCACGACGAGCCGGCGCCATCGTGGTGTCGTGACTCGACGGTCTCGGCCGAGCTGCGCGCGCGGATCACGCTGGGCGTGATCCTGCTGCGGACCGGGCTCGCCGGGATCTCGGTGTGTCTCCGCGTCGGAGCGTGGAAGCTTCGTCACGCGGCAGGGAGTGCCGAGGTCCGTACCGACCTGCTCGAGTTGCTAGACGACGTCGGGCTCGATCCCGCCGTCGCGATCGCGGCGCTACGCCAAGGTGCGTGGTTGGCGGAACGCCCGGATCGGCTCGGCGATCTGGTGAGCGCCGAGCTGCTGTGTCGTCGTGCAAGAGCGCTCGAAACCTCCGGCGAGCTGCTGCCGGCGCCGTATCTCGACGGCGCGCTCGGCAACCGCTCAGCGACGACGGCATCACCGCGTCCGCGACGACCGCGCACGCGGCACGAGGACGACAACGTCGACGCCGCCCTCGTCGTCGAGCTGCTCGCCGGTCCCGTCACGCCGGCGCCAGAGCCGGCATGTCCCCCGGCGGTCGAGTTGCGCGCGGCTGTCGCCGAGGGACGCTCGTTCGATCGCGCGCTGTACGACGAAGGTTCGACCTGGGGCACGCCGCGCCGGCGCGGGCTCATCGCCGCAGCTGCCTCCGTGCTACGCGAGGCGATCGCAGAACCCGCGGCCTGGGATGGCGAGCTCGTGGCGTGTCGCGCGCGAACGCTCGCGCGGCTCGGCGGGTCGCTCGCGCGCGAGGCACTCGAGGCGGCTCTCGGGAATGTCGCGTCCGGCGCGAGTGTCGTGTCGGATCACGGGCGCGTGGTGTTCGAGGCGCTGTGCTGGCTCGATCGCGAGGCGGCGGGACGGCTCGCGATCGCGCACGCCACCTCGGTCGGCGGCATGCCGCTCCTCGAGCTGGCAGAGCGCGGTCGCGCGCTGGTGCCCGGATTCACCCGCGCGTGGACCGCGGTGCACACGGCGATCGCGAATCGGATCGGCGGTGGCGGCGCGCGCGACTGGCTCGGCGACCTGGTCGCCGGGCACGGCGTCCCGAGCCACGAGCTCCTCGGTTGGGTGGAACAGCGCGCGGTGGAGGGCGAGCTTCCGGCCCCTCGGGAGTTGCTCGCACGCGCCGCCGAACGCTGCGAAGCGCTGCAGCGCGTGTGGCCGCTCGAGGCCGCGCGGATGGTGGCGGACGATCGCGCGCTGCTCGATACCCTGCGGCTGGTGCGCGGCGGCGACTCGATCGCGCGCGGCAAGCCGTGGGGGCAGAGCGAGTGGACGCGGATCCTGCGGCGCGCGGCGTCAGTGGAGACGGGCGTGGTCGATCGCGCGATCGTCGAGCAGTGCGCCCGTCGCCTCCGCGGCACGCGGCACGTCCAGTCGCTGCTCGCGGGCGATCTGACCGTACTCGGCGTCGACCGCGAGCGGCAGGTCGATCGCGTGCGCGTGCGGCTCCTCGCCAAGCGCGGCGATCTGATGTCGTATCTGCGCTTCGCCGACGTGCCGATCGCGAGCTGTTATCGCAGCGACAGCCCGCACTATCGCGAGACGCGAGATCATCTGATCGCGGTGTGGAAGGATCCGCTGTCGCTGTGCTTCCGGATCGAGCGCCTCGATGGCCGGCCGTTCGGGTTCGTGTTCGGCGGCTTCGCCACGCTCGCGACCGGCCCGATCGCGCTCGTGCTCAACGGGATGTATCTCGCCCGCCAGCGGCTCGACACGCGCACTGCGGTGCTCGAAGCGATCGAAGACATGGTGTGCCGGCCGCTCGGCATCCGGCATGTCGGGATCGCCAACCAGTTCGGAGGTCAGGGGCCGCTGCCGTTCGACTATCGGCACCAGACACTCACCGGCACTCGACTTCGCGCGCTGCGCAAGCAGGGCAAGCTGGTGACCGACGCGTGGGACGACATCTCGTACGAGGTCAACCTCCCGATCGGCCTCGACCTGTGGTGGCGGACGCTGTGAGTGCCTGGGCCGAAAAAGAAAACGCGCGCCCAGAGCGAGGGGGGAAGCTCCGAGCGCGCGTGTGTGATTCGATTGCTGATCAGAGCGGCGGCGGGGCCGCGAGGCACGTCTGGAGCTCGGCCGTCTCGGTCCAGCCGCAACCACCGTCTGCCTGGCGCTCGCAGGTCGCGTCCTGGAAGCACGCGAACTCGGGGCGGAACTCGCAGGTGGTGATCACGCCTTCCTGATCCGAGCAGACCTGACCCGAGCAACCACCGACGAAGCACGCCGCGTCGTTGGTCTCGCGCATCTTGCGGTACACGGCGGTCGCCGTGCGGCCCTTGCCCTTGCGGCCGCTGATCTGGAAGTTGTAGCGATCGCCAACGACGATCACACCGTGCGGCTCGAACATGTCGAAGCCGACTTCTTCGAGGACGCTGTCCTCGACGCCGGCTTCCGCGAAATCGATCTCGGCGATGTTCGCCGTGCGCGACGTGTTGAGCGCCTTCTCGGTGGTCGACGCGCACGGGGCCGCGATGCAGCGAACGCCGTTGTCACGCACCTTGACGAACACGCCGTCCGACACGGCCTCGCTCTGGGCGATCCACACCTCGGTGACGACGAAGCGGCCGAGCGTCGGCTGCGGCGTGGTCAGGTTCTTCTTCGCGAAGCGGCCGCGGACGATCGCGTGGACGCCCTCCTTGAGGACCGACTGCGCTGCGGCTTCGCTCAGCTTGTCGAGCGCGGCTGCCGACAGACCCGACTCGGACATGTCGAGCTCGGGCGTGTAGCACCGCTCCTGCGACGAACCGTCGTGGCACTTCGTCGAGCTCGCGTTGAGGCGGTCGAGGAAGAAGCCGCTGCACATCGGGAAGGAGCACTTCCGCATGTCGCGGGTGATCTCGTAGTACGTGTGAACGCCGCCCTCGCTGATGTCGCCCTTGCCATCGGCGGGCTCGACCTCTTCGGGACCGGCGAGCTCGTCGACGATCTGGTCCGACGCGCATGAAACAGCGAATAACGAACACGCCGCGAGTGCGGCAAAACCAAAGCTCTTCATCGTAGATAAACTCATTTTCAAAAACTCCCTAAGCGAACGATTGATGCAGTGCGGCTAAGCAACTTGCAGACCGACGGTTGCACCGCGTCATCTGCATGAAACCTCGCCACTAAAACAGGACATCAGCGTTGTCGCAGTGGCTGATCGAGTTGCTGTCTGCGCCATCGTGGCGCGCTCATCAGATCTCGCATCGAGAGTCGCAGCAGGGTCGCAGTCCTCAGTTCCAGGACAGCAGCACTTTGCCGGTTGCCTGCTTGGTCTCGAGGAACGAATGGGCCGCTGCAACATCGGTTGCCGGGAACACCTTTCCAACATGCGGTACGAGACCCATCGTCTCGACGTTCGTCATCGACGAGGTGAGGCGCGCGATCCACTGCGGATCGCGAAGCACGTGCAGCGCGTTGAGCCCGTAGATCCCGGAGTTGGCATCGAACAGCTTGAACACGCTGATGCGCGGCGTGCGGACCGCGGCCATCGCGAGTCGCAAGAAGTCTCGCTTGCCGTTGTTCATTCCGGCCTGCATCCCGATGCAGACCATGCGGCCCGTCATCCCGAGCCGGGCACGCTGCCACGTGATGCTCGAGCTGCCGGTGGCGTTGAGGATCAGGTCGTAGCCGGTGAGCTTCGCATCGGCCCTGAACTCGTCGAGCGTGTACGCCCGTGCACCGAGCTTCTCGATGAACGCCTTCTTGTGCGGGCTCGTCGTCAGACCGGTGACCTCTGCGCCGGCGTGGCGCGCCATCTGGATCGCGATCACGCCAACCCCACCGGTCGCGCATTCGATCACCACGCGGTCGCCCTTGCGAACACGCGCCATCTCGAACACCGCGAGCTGCGCCGTGAAGTACGCGACTGGAAGCGCGGCCCCTGCTTGCAGGTCGATCGACGGCGGCAACTTGAACACCTGACGCGCGGGAATCGTGACGTGCGACGCGTAGCCACCGAAGTAGGTGCCGGCGATCACGGAGTCGCCGGGTTGGAGATCACGGACGTCCTTGCCGACCGCCGTGATCTTGCCGCTGACCTCGTAGCCCGGCACGAATGGGCGCTTCGGCGCGTCGGGATAGAACCCGAGCCGCATCGCGATGTCCGCGAAGTTGATGCCGGAGTACGCGACGTCGATCGCGATCTCGTCGTCGGCAGGCGGCCGGGGTGCGATCTCGCGCATGTGGAGGTTGGCAGCGGGACCGGCTTTGGCGATGACGATGTCGTGGTGGCTCATGACGTTCTCCTTATAGTTTCCGAAGTATCGAACTGTAAGATCGTGAAAAGGGCCGACTGTTCTCGGCAGTCGGCCCTCAGGTCGCCAGGTCAGTGCGTCAGTGCGGCGCGCAGCTTGGCGATCCCATCGGGGTCGACCGAGCAGATCAGCTGCTTGCCTTCACGTTGCGTGTGAATGAGGCCGGCATCGGACAGCTCCTTGACGTGATGGGACACCGTCGGAGCGCCGAGGTCGAGGCCGCCCAGCAGCTTGGCGAGGAAGCAGTCGTGGACCCGCCCCTTGGCCAGATCGAGCTTGCTCTCCTCGAGCAGGTTCATGAACAGGCGCAACCGGTTCGGGTTCGCGAGTGCCTTGAACATGCGCGCGAGCGCGTCGACGTCTGACTTGCCGGCCACGCAGTATCAATACGAATGTTGTCGAACTATGTCAAGGAGACGTTGGCAAGTGCGCGACATATCGCTTCACGCTGCGGCGATCGAACTGCGCGAGCGCGTAATCGACGATGTGCGTGGGCACCGGATCTTCGGCCGCGATCATCCGCATCAAGCACAGCGCGAGGTCGGAGTCGGCGATGCAGTACTCCGAGAACATGGTCTTCGCGCCCGGCTTGATCAACGCGCCCGCAACGCGCAGGAGGTCAGCGGCATCGCCCTTGCCCTTCTCCGAGAGCGGCCGCTTGGTCGGCCGGCCGAAGACCCCGGACGTCGGGCGATCCTCGCGGAGCCCGAACAGTCCGGTCCGCAGATACGACATCACCTGCCGCGATCGAGCGCGGTCGCCGAGGTCGGCCGGAAAGATCCGAGGCGAGGAGGGAAACGGAAACCGCTCCGCGACGTACTCCGAGATCGCGAGCGACTCGGTGATCCACAGATCGCCGTGTTGCAGCGCCGGGACCTTGCCCATGACCGCGTGATCCGCGAGCAGCGTGCGCTGATCGGCCGACAACGGCATCGAGTAGACCTGGAGCTGGTAGGGCAGGGTCTTCTCTTCCAGCGCGATCATCGCGTGGAACACCCACGGGCTCTGCCAGCTCGATTCGGCGTAGAGGGTCAGCTCCGCTTCGGCCATCGTCCGACCCTACAACAGATCGCCGCGGTTAGCGGAACTCGCGCTCGTCGGGCTGGTCCTCCTTGTCGTGCGCGTGCTCGGCCGCGCGCAGCAATGCGGAATCAATTCGAGATGGCTCGAGCACGACCTTGCCGTCGTGAGCGGCTCGCACCCACGCACCTGGCACCACGAAATCGCCCGCAGCCTCGACGTAAACGACGAGGTGATCCGGCGCGACTTCTCGCACCGCACCGATTTCTTCGCCACCCTCTTCGAGGAACAGCTGGTCGCCGACCTGAACTTGAAACGGCATGGAGACACCTTGCCACCTTCGCGCGCGCTGTCACGTGTCACCGCTGCTGCGAAGATCTAGCGCTCGCGCCGGCGAAGCGCGACCAGCACCAGCAGCGCGAGCAGGCCGCTCGTCGGCGTCCCCGTGCCGCAACAGCCGCCATCGACCACCGGAGGCTCGCTGCCACCATCTGTCGGGGGCGCGTCGCTGCATGCCGTGGCATCGGCGATCTGCACCGGGAACGGCGTGCCGACGATCCCGGTGAACACGACGTCGTCGACATCCCAGCCCGCCGACGCGTTGGTGTTGTCGGTCGCGAGCCGGAAGCGAATCTTGAACATCTGGTCGGCGAGCTGGGTGCCGAAGTCGAGCGTCAGCGTTTCGGTGGCGGGGTAGCCGGGGCTGTTCCCCGTGAAGCCAACGCGACCGGCCAGCGCATTGCCGACGCCCGCGAGCGGCGTGGCGCCGTACGGGATCGCCGGCACCAACGTCATCACGTCGATCCACGTCGAGCCGTCGAGCGAGTACTCGATGACGCCGCCATCGAACACGGACCCGTTCGTCGTCTCGAACGAATACCGGTGCGTGAAGCTCAGCGTGAGTGGGCCGCTACCAGCGGTGAGCGGCGGCGATTCCAGCGAGCCATCGGAGAACACCGCCGGCGCAACCCCGCGCCAGGAGCCATCGAGCGCGGTCTCGCGATGGAGCTTCCAGATCGCGACGAACGTCGATTGCCACGGGGAGGACCCGGCGTCGAACGAATCGGTGGCGGAGCTCGACACCACGTCGTCGACGTTGAGCCGCGCCGGAATCGCGATGGTCAGCGGATCCTGGCAGCTGTCACCGCCGCGGATCGATAGCTCGAAGGCGCCGTCGACGGGTTCGGTGATCGTGGGATCGAGCACGAAGTCGAACGCGATCGCGGTGGCCTCGTAGGAATCGAGGTCGAGCACGATCGGCGATGACGTCACGCTGACGCCGGGCGTCGTCGTGGTCAGGGCGGCGGTCGCGCCGGCGAGTGACTTGCCGCCGCGGTTGGAGATCGCCAGCACGATCCGGCCGCGCTCTCCCGCGTCGACCACGTCATCGCGATCGCAGCTCGAGAAGGCGGCGAGGACCGGCGCCTCCGCGATCACGTTGGCGTGGACCTCGAGGCTCTCGACGACGCCGGTGAATACCAGGCTGTCGCGCGGCATGGACACGGCGCAGCTACCGAGTCCGCGGCGCGCGAACGCAGCGGCGAGCGTGTCGTGATCGGCCTGACTCGACGCGCGTGCCGCGAGCAGGATCGCGTCGCGGGTCTCGGTGGGCGTGCCGTCCGCCGGCG
>JACCYD010000005.1 GCA_013696695.1 Deltaproteobacteria bacterium
TGCTCGCCCTCGCCCGCCGCGAGCGTCTCCCGATCCATCGCGAGCCCGCGCTCGTCGGCATGCTCGCCGGCGCCACCGGCCCAGTGCCCGAAGCGCAGTGGGCGCGCCTCGCCGAGATCGTCGCGGCCACCCAGCGCGGCTATTCCTCGTCGGTGTAGTCCTCGGTGTCGTCGATGTCGCCGTCGCCATCCTTGTCGATGTCGGCCGCCATTCCGTCGCCGTTGCCCTTCCAGTCCTTGTAATGGAAGACGATGCGGTCCTTCGGTCCGCTCGACATTCCCTTGTGCTTGAAGACCTCTTCCTTGTGGTCGTCGATGCGGTGGATCTCGACCTCGTAGCTCGCGCCGCCATCCTTCGCGCTCGCCTCGACCGTCATCGTCCCGGCCTTCGGATCGAGCAGGATGCGAATCATCTGCCCGCCGGTCTCGCCCGCAGCGTGGACCTCGAACTCGAAGTCGGCGTCCGAGGTCGAGATTCCGATCTCGACGATCGGCGTCTCGTCGGACTCGGTCTTGTACGTGATCTCCTTCCAATCCGCCGACACCGTGATGATGTCCTTCGCGTTGGGCTCGAGCTCCACATCGTAGACGCCCATCGTGTAGCCGGGACCGAACAGCGAGACGTCCGCCGTCTGCTCCGCCTTGAGCTTGCTGCCGTCGAGCGTCAGCGTGAGCTTCTTGCCGCCGGGCACCGCATAGATCGGCTCGGCGTCGCTGTTGCGATACGACTTGCGCTCGATCACGTCGGCGCCTGCGATCTCGTTGACGACCTTGCCGCCGACGTTGCCGATGCGCTTGCCCGATTCGTCGACGATCAACAGATCCGCGTCGCCCTCTGCGGTGATCCGGCGCATGCCCTTCGCGGAGGCGCCGTCCGCCGAGTCGACATCGCCACAGAAGCCGCACTGCAGCTTGCCGAGTCGCACGCTGGTCGGCGACAGGCCGAGCGTCAGCGTGGTGGCATCGCCAACGTAGTTCTCGCCCTCCTCCTTCGGGTTCGCCGCGGTGAAGTACTTCCAGGCGTTGGTCTTGCGATCGACCTCGATGTAGCGCTCCTCGCCGGGGAAGTTGTTGTCGTAGTGCATGATCCACGAGACGTCGTTGCCCTTGTCGACCACGGCATAGGGCGTGGTCGCGTGGCCGCCGGTCATATCCGGCTTGAAGAAACCGAGCGTGTAGCTCTCCTTGTTGGACTCGAATGCCTCGATCAACTTGTCGACCACTTGCACCGGCGTCAGCTTCGTCATCGACGCCGTGTAGAACGGGTCGAGGCTCTGGGTGACGAACCAGTACGCGATCTCGTGCTGGAGCTTCCGGTTGTCGGCGAGCTCGAGCTCGTGCGCCGTCTTCGCGCCGAAGCTGTTCGGATCGAGCTTGCCGAGCTGGAACAGCAGCGCGACCGTGGCCATGCCCTCGCAGTGGCCGCCGTTCATGCCCTCGTTCTCCTGCTCCATCCAGCGCTCTGCAGCCGGCGTCAGGATGCACTCCTCGCCATCGCGCTCCGCGCACACCTGCTCGCCGAACATTCGCTCGAGCTCGGTGGCGGTCAGGTTCTCGACGCCATCCTCGTTGCCGTAGTTCTGGAACTTGAAGCCCTTGGTCGACGGCGTGAACTCGCCGCCACTACCCTTGGCACCGAGTGCAGACCGCTTGGGTCGAGCCGTCTCGGCGCTCCCCGGCGTCGGCACCTCCTCCGGTGTCTTCTTGCCGCAGGCACTCGTCAGCATCAGGAACATCAACACGACGCGCATCGCGGCAACGTAGTACGAAACCGCGCGTCTCTACGAGGCCTCGCGTCGACGCATTCGAACCGCGCGGACCGACCCGCGCGCGAGCCCGACAGTGTTGGAGACCTGGGCGTCAGTACATTTGTACTGACCGCTCGATTGTACTGACCGCTCGAGCGCCGGGCGCGGCAGCGATCCTCCGCTCGGACCCGACCACGGTGGAGGCCTCCACAACTGGGCCGTCAGTACATTTGTACTGACGGGCCGGCGCGACGGCGATCGCGTGTGCTGATCCGCCCACGCTTGGCGATCGCTGGCACGCGCCGCCGTGGATCAGCGCGACGATGGATCGCTGTGTGCTGCTCCGAACACGTGCCGGCCCGGATCAGGCGGCGATGGATCAGGCGGCTATGGATCGCTGTGCGCTGCTCCGACCACGCGCCGGCCCGGATCAGGCGGCGAGGATCGCTGTGTGCTGCTCCGACC
>JACCYD010000019.1 GCA_013696695.1 Deltaproteobacteria bacterium
CGCATGATCGACAGCGCGGTGACGCTCTTGCCGCTACCCGATTCACCGACGACGCCGAGCGTGCCACGCGCCGGGATCTCGAACGATACGCCGTCGACCGCGCGCACGGTGCCGTGCTCGGTCCGGAACTCGGTGACGAGGTTTGCGACCTCGAGCACGGCATTCGTCATGTTCGGCCCACGAACGTAGCCGAGGTAGTCGCCAGATGCGACCCAGGGATCAGTCGCCGTCGGTGATCGTGATCGTATGGCGATCGTTGGCACCGCGCGTCGCGTTCGTCGGGGTGCCGAGATCGATCAGGATGGTCTCGGTGCCTTCGGGATCGGTGTCGTTGTTGATGTCGATCCGGAACGTGAACGTTCCCGTGTCCGGCGGGATCGAGAACGGCGTCGTCGTGTTGAGGTCGTAGTCGTCGTTGCCCGCGCCGTTACCAGCCTCCTCCGCCGAGCTCTGTGGCGCGATGGAGAACGGCACCGAGATCGTCTTGCCGCTCGGCGGCACGATGTTGATCTGGATCTGGCGCGTGCTGTTGGCCTCCACGAGCGAGCTCGACATGGCGTCGAAGCTGACGATCGACGGTGGGTCGTTGGTGTCGGCGTCGATCGTCAGCGTGTGCGTGATGTTGGTGCCGCGCGTCGCGTTGGCCGGGGCGGCGTCGAGGTCGACGATCACGGTCTCGGGATCTTCGTCGGTCGCGTCGTTCGTGATCTCCACGGTGATGAGCTGGCTCGTCGAGCCCGGCACACCGGGCGTGCGGGCGGCGAAGGTCACCGTGCTTCCGAGTATGGTGGCATCGGCGTTGGCCGCGGTGTCGCCGTTCTGCCGGTTGTAGGCGACCGTCACCGGCAGCCCCGACTCCGCGCTCGACCGCACCTCGATGGTGGCGGTCCCGACGCCTTCGGCGGCGTTGCTCGAGACCACCGCGAAATCGACGATCGGCGCCGCGTCGTCATCGGTGATCGCGTGGGTGGCGAGCTTCTTGGCGCTGTCGATCACGAGGTTCTGTGACGCTCCTTTGAGCTCGAACGTGGCGTTCTCGGTCGGGTTCTCGTGGAGCGAATCGGGGTTCTCGCCGATCGGAACACTCATCGACATCACACCGGCCGGGATCGTGACCACGGTGCCCTCGTCGAGCGCGATGTCCTCGGTGTCCATCGGCGTGGTCAGCCCGAAGTTGACGCCGATCACGACCGTGCTGATGCCTTCCGACGGCGCCGTCAGCGACAGCACGAGCTGTGTCGGAGTGGCCTCACCGGTCGTGGTCGCTGCGGTTGCGAACGCGATCCGCGGCAGGATGTGATCGGCGATCACGACCTCGTGAATGATGTTGTTCTCGTCGAGCGTCGCTCCGCTGGCATCGCTCAGCGCGAGTGCGAAGGTCTCGGCGGTCTCGCCTTCGACGAGGTCGTGGATGATGTCGACCGTGACGTCGACGCGGGTGACGCCCGGCTCGAACGTGATGTCGTGCGTCGCCACGACGAAGTCGCGCTGCTCCTCGGCCGTACCGCCGGCGATCGCCGTGCACTGCACGGTGATCCGTTGGTCGCTCGGCTTGTTCAGGATGACTGGCACCTTCAGCGTGGTGCCCGCCTCGTCGAGGCCTTCGTCGCCGCCCGAATTCGCGTACTCGAACGAGATCACGGGTGGAACCGCCGGGCTCTCGTTGGAGCTCGGAGCCTCGTACACACACGCGCCAGCTACCAGGACGGCAATCGCCAAGCGATTGACCATGATGCCTCCACTATCAAGGATGACCCAGATCGCTGGCGATCCTCAAGTCCCATGTGGGCCGCGACCTGGCTTGTTAGGTGATGTCCGAGCGAGTGCAAGCGACGAGAGCAACACCGAGACGCTCGACAACGACATCGCCGCACTTGCAAGCACCGGAGATAGCAGGCCCGCGGCGGCGATCGGGATGCAGGTGAGATTGTAGATCGAGGCCGCGATCAAGTTGCGGCGGATGGTGCGCAGCGTCGCGCGTGCGAGCCCGAACACGATGGGAAGGTTTGCGATCCCGCCGCGTAGCAGCGTGACGTCTGCCGCCGCGGCCGCGATGTCGGTGCCGGAGCCGAGGGCGATCCCGAGATCGGCCGCAGCGAGCGCCGGCGCGTCGTTGATGCCATCGCCGATCATCGCCACGCGATCCGTCGCGCGAAGCTCGCGCACGATCGCTGCCTTCGCGGTGGGTCGCACGTTCGCGTGCACGACCGAGATGCCGACGCGATCCGCGATCGCACGCGCGGCGGGCTCGCGATCGCCGGTGATCATGATCGCCCGGATGCCGAGCGCGGTCAGCGCCGCCACCGCGTCGCGCGCGGCCGGCGCCGGCTGATCGGCAATCTCGATCGCCCCGGCATACGCACCGTCGATCGCGACATGCGAGACCGACGCCGCGTGGCGATCGGGTTCCGCGGGAAGCTCGACCTCCGCCAGCGCGAGGAACTCTCGTGTCCCGACCAGCACCCGCCTGCCACCGACGCGGGCCGAGATTCCCGCGCCGGGCTCGACGCGAGCGTCCTCTGGCGACTCGAGCGCGAGGCCGCGAGCGCGTGCACCGTCGACGATCGCGCGCGCGATCGGATGCTCGCTCGCCTGCTCTGCGGATGCGGCCAGGCGCAGCATGTCGCCATCCGGCTCGCCCGTGATCGCCGGCGTTCCGGCGGTCAGCGTGCCGGTCTTGTCGAGACACGCGACGGTGATCCGGCTGGCGGTTTCGAGGGCAACACCATCGCGAAACAACACGCCGAGCTCGGCGCCGCGCGCGGTGCCCACCGCTACCGCGGCCGGCGTCGCGAGACCGAGCGCACAGGGACACGCGATCACGAGCACCGCGACCGCATGCTCGATCGCGCCCGCGGCATCCGTGCCGGCGATCCACCACGCGATCGCCGTGCCCGCTGCGATCACGAGGACGATCGGCACGAACACGGCGGACACGCGATCGGCGATCCGCGCGATCGGCGCCTTCGCGCCCTGCGCGTCCTCGAC
>JACCYD010000044.1 GCA_013696695.1 Deltaproteobacteria bacterium
ATGCCGAGCACCGCGGCCACGATCGGTACGATGCGACGGCGCGGCGGCTCGTCGAGACCGGAATCGAGGGCGACGCGCGGAGTCGACGTGGTCGGCTGCTTCGGCGCGACGCGCACGCCCACCGGCGCCTCCGGCTCGACGCGGATCGGGGAGACCTGCCGCGGGGTGCGCTGGTCCACAGTCGCGCGCTCGTCGGTCGATTCCTCCTCGGTCGGGCCGTTCGCGACCGGATCGCTTGTCGTCCGTCGATGATTCACGGTGTGGAGCTCGGCCACGGCAGCGCGCGTCTCGTATCGAGCGACTTCCTCGCGACTGCCCCCGGTCCTCACCACCTCGATGCCGAGCAGCGCGTCGAGAGCGCCTGCACGCGGTGCTGGTTTCGCGGCGTACTGCGCGAGGTAAGTGCGCAGGATGCTGCGGCTGTCGCCGGAGAGCCGCGGTGCGAGCAGTGCACCGAGCTGCGCCGCGAGCGCGGCAGCGGTGGGACGCGCGGTGCGCGAGAGCGCGAGGGCGCCGGCGAGCAGCTCGCGGATCTCCGGCGGCACCGACGGATCGATCGGCACCGGATCGCCCGCGAGCGCGCGCATCTCGATCTCGATGTCGAACAGCGGTGAATCACCGGTGACAAGCGCGTGGAGCGTGAGGCCGAGGGCGAATACGTCGGTGCGGCCATCGAGCTCGCCGCGCGTGCGTTGCTCGGGTGCGATGAAGCCGCGCGTGCCGGCGACGACGCCTGCCTCGGTGGTGGCCTCGCGATCGCGTGCGACCGCGATACCGAAGTCGCCGAGCTTGACGTCGCCGGACCACGAGACCAGGACGTTCGATGGCTTGACGTCACGATGCACGATGCCAAGCCCGAGGCCGGAGGCATCGACCGCGGTGTGCGCGTGGTCGAGTGCGTGGGCAACGGCGGTCGAGATCACGAGCGCGACGTCGAGCGGCAGCTTGCCGCCGGCACGCTGGAGCAGGCGCTGCGCGTCGATGCCGTCGACGTATTCGAGCACCTGGAACGGCCGGTCGTCGAGCAGGCCGAGATCGACGACCGAGACCACGTTCGCGTGGTGGAGCCGGCTGGCGATCGAGGCCTCGTCGAGGAATCGCCGCGCGGCCGTCGGGTCGGCGGCGGCATGCTCGAGCATCCGCTTGATCGCGACCTTGCGGACGAAGCCGAGGTCACCGGCGAGCTCGGCCTCGAAGACTTCGGCCATGCCACCCTGCCCGAGGCGCCGCAGGATGCGGTACCGTGCACTTCGATCGTCACGATGCACGGGATGGCCATCGTAGCACTGCTCGCCACGCTCGCGGCGTGCGCTCCGATGCCGAAGCATCCGATCGCGGTGGCCGTGATCGTCGAAGGAGAACGCGACAGCGCGCTTCCGGAAGCGAGCGTCGCGGGTCTCGCGCTGCATCCGATCTCACTCGCACCCGAGCCCGCCGCGACGAACGATGGCGCTGCCGCTGCACTCGCGAAGGCGCGCAGTGCATACGCCACCGGCAACCACGACGCGTGTCGAACCGAGATCGCGAAGCTCGACGTGCCGCAGTTGCTCGCGGCTGGCAATCGCGCCGCGGCCGCGCGTGCACTCGCGCTCGACACCGCGTGTGCCTATCAAGGTCTCGCGCAGGACGATGCTGTGCGCGCCGCGGCTCGCCTCGCTGCATTCGCGCTCGACCTACCCGCCGACGCGGTGGCGCGCGAGGCCGAGGAGCTGATCATCGCCGCGATCGGGAAGGCGAGCGCAGCAGCCCGCGCGAGGCTCCAAGTCACGGGTGAGCTCGGCGCGCGGGTTGCCGTCGATGGCAATCCGGCGATGTGTGTAGTCCCTTGCCCTCTCGATCTCGCGCCCGGCGATCACGTGATCGCGGTCGAGGCCGATGCGTTCGAACCGGCGTGGAAGCTGGTGCGCGTGCCCGACGTCGCGACGGTGGCGATGGCGCAGCAGAAGGCCACCGCCGTGCGTGCGAGCTCGCAATGGCGCGCGCGCATCGGCCGCGGCTTGCCGGCAACGGACGACACCGGTGCGACGCTGCTCGCACTCGCCGCGCGCGAGCCGCGGATCGCGTATCTGCATGCGGGACGCGGCACGCTGATCGTCGACGGTAAGCTGCGCGCTTCGGGCTCCGACACCGACGCGCCGCGGCTGATGCGCGAGCTCGCGTACGACGGAGGGCTGTTGCAGCGCCCGAAGGTCTGGCAACGACCGTGGTTCTGGATCGCGGTCACTGGCATCACAGCGGTGGCAGCGGGCGCGGTGATCTACGTGACCTACGAACCGGAGATCCAGACGATGGTGACGTTCTGATGCGCGCACTTGCCTTGCTCGCGCTCGCCTGCTGCCAGCAAGCGCACGTCGTCACGCTCCAGCTCGGTCCGAGCGACGACACGCTGACCGCCGGGTTCTCGTGCGTGCAGGACGCCGATCCGTCGAAGCTGCTCGCAACCCGCGCGCTGCAATCGAACGGTACGCTCGAATTTTCGATCGTCGTCGACGTGATCGGGCTCGGCGGGGCACTGCCCGGCTGTCGCGGTGAGGAGCTGTTCGCCGCGTGCAACGCGGGCGATTGCGAGATCGTGACGCGCGAGGACGGCACGCGCTATTGCCGCGCCGTCATCGTCGACGCCGACGCGGTCGACGCTGCGCTCGATGACGATCTCGGTCCGCTGCTCGACATCATCCGCGCGGAGCTTCGTGAGGAGGCGGTGACGCTCGATGCACCCGATCAGCCTGTCGTGCTGCGCGCGGTCGCCACGACCGAGAGCTGCGAGGCCGTCCCTGCGTCCTTCGATCCGCTGGAGCTGCTGGGGTGCGCGTACAGCTGCCCGGTGCAGCTCGACGAGGTCGATGGCCCGATCGCGCTCTCGCTCGACACGCTGTCGAAGCAGTGCGAGCGCGAGGTGAAGTTCTGCGCGGCGTTTCCGCCGTAGTTGCGTTACAAGAGGTCGTGGATCAGACGCTGCGCCATGGTGCGACGACGTTCCCGGTACGCACCATCCACGTCGAGGTGCTCGAGGGTCCGGACGCCGGGCTGCGCGTCACCGCCGATGCGCTGACGATCGGGACCGCAGAGGGCAGCACGCTGCGGCTCACCGATCCTTCGGTGTCGCGGTTTCATCTCGAGCTGCAGGCCACCGCGAGCGGCGTGCGCATCGTCGATCACGGTTCGACCAACGGCACGCTCGCCGGCGCGGTGCGCATCGAACGCGCGACGCTGCCACCGGGCAGCACGGTGAAGCTCGGCGCGACGACGCTGCGCCTCGGCGACGCACCTCTCGCCGAGGTCGAAGTGCACGGTGAAGATTCGCTCGCCGGCGTGATCGGCTGCTCGCCCGCGATGCGCCGGTTGATGGCGCAGGTCACCAAGGCGGCGGCGAGCGATGTCTCGGTGTTGGTCAATGGCGAGAGCGGCACGGGCAAGGAATTGATCGCGCGCGCACTTCACGATCTCGGGCCACGCGCGAACGGTCCGCTCGTCACCGTCGATTGCGGCTCGATCGCGCCGACACTGATCGCGAGCGAGCTGTTCGGCCACGAGAAGGGTTCGTTCACCGGTGCGGATCGCCCGCACGTCGGCGCATTCGAGGCCGCACACGGCGGCACGATCTTCCTCGATGAGATCGGCGAGCTGCAGCCCGCAATGCAGGCGACGCTGCTCGGCGTGCTCGAGCGCCGCAAGCTGCGCCGCATCGGCTCGCGCACCGAGATTCCGATCGACGTTCGTATCGTCTCCGCGACTCATCGCGATCTGCGCGCCGAGGTCAACGCCGGCTCGTTCCGCCTTGATCTGTTTTACCGGCTCGCGGTTGTCACCCTCGCGATCCCACCACTCCGCGAGCGCCCCGACGACGTCCCCCTGCTCGTCGAGCACTTCCTGCGCGACGCCGGCTTCGACGGCCCGATCGCATCGCTGATCTCGCCGCCCGCGATGGCCGCTCTCCAGAAGCTGCACTTCCCCGGCAACGTGCGCGAGCTTCGCAACTTGATCGAGGCGGCAGTCGCGATGAACGAGCCACCGGATCTCGCCGGGCCAAGCGCGCCACCGAAGGCGGCTTCGCTCGCCACCGATCTGGCGCTGCCTTACAAGGAGGCGCGCGCCGCCCTGCTCGATCACTTCGAGGCGCAGTACCTCGACGCGCTGCTGGAGCGCGCCGGCGGCAACGTCTCGCAGGCGGCGCGGATCGCGAAGATGACGCGATCCCATCTGTCCGAGCTGCTCGGGAAGCG
>JACCYD010000045.1 GCA_013696695.1 Deltaproteobacteria bacterium
GATCGCCGGTGGGCTCGTCGGCGACGATGATCTTCGGATCGTTGACGATCGCGCGCGATCGCGACGCGCTGCTCCTGACCACCCGACAGCTGGCGAGGGTAATGATCCATGCGGTCCTCGAGGCCGACCACGCGCAGCGCGGTGGCGACTCGCTTCGCGCGATCGGCGCCGCCGAGCGAGGTCAGCAACAACGGCAGCTCGACGTTCTGCGCCGCGGTCAGCACCGGGATCAGGTTGAACGACTGGAACACGAAGCCGATCGTCTGAGATCGCCACTTCGCGAGCTGGCTGTCGGACATCGCCGTGAGGTCGACGCCCGCCACCTTGACCGAGCCACCCGACGGGCGATCGAGCCCCGCGATGATGTTGAGCAGCGTCGACTTGCCCGAGCCCGACGGACCCATCAGCGCCTCGAACGAGCCATCCGGCACTTCGAGGTCGAGCTTGTCGAGCACGTGGATCGGCTCCTTGCCGCGATAGAAGGTCTTGGCGACACCCTTGATAGAAACGATCGACTCCGCCATCACTTCTTCTCCTTGACCTTGTTGCCGTCGGCGAGATCCGCTGGGGGATCGA
The DNA here is from genome assembly GCA_013696695.1 of Deltaproteobacteria bacterium. Taxonomy (GTDB): domain Bacteria; phylum Myxococcota_A; class Polyangia; order Haliangiales; family Haliangiaceae; genus JABFXX01. Next base: position 577 of record JACCYD010000045.1, read on the forward strand.
GCACGACCTTGGTGCGCTCCGGGAGGTTGGTCTCGAGCTCGAGCCCGCCACCGTACTCGCCCTTCGTGGTCACCGAGACCATGCGCACCGCGCCGCCGTCGACGATGAACACCACGTCCGCGTTGTTGCGCTTGACCACCGCCCGCGTGGGGACGACGCGCTTCGGCGGCTGCTCGAGCGATTTCGCATCGAGCTTCGCGCCGAGAAAGCTGACGCGCGCCGCCATGTCGGGCAGCACGAGCATCGGCTTGTCGGCGCCGGAGCCAGCGCCCTTGATCACGATCTGATCGGGCGGTTGCTCGAACCTGACCTTGATCGGCACGGTCGCCTTCGACTTGTTGATGCGCTTTCCGATCTCCTTGACGGTGCCCGCGAGGCGGTTCGCCGGATACGCGTCGAGCAGGATCTCGGCGGGCGCGCCGACTTCGATCTGCGAGATCCGCGATTCCGGAACATCGACCTCGACGACGAGCGACGACATGTCGACGACCTCGACGACCCCGGGCGTGCCGAAGCCGGGTGACACGCCCTCGCCGACCTCGACGAGCTTGTCGACGACGGTGCCGGAGATCGGCGACGTGATGAGATAGCTCCCGAGCTGGACGTCGAGACTGCGCGTCTCGGCATCCGACGCGGCGGCTTCGGCTTCGGCCGAGCGCACGCTCGCGAGCAGCGAATCGGACTTGGCGACCAGATCGTCGAGCGTCGCCTTCGCGGTGACGCCCTTCTCCACCAGCGGACGCTCGCGCTCGATCTGCACCTTGAGCTCCGCGACGTTCGCACGCGCGATCGCGATCCGCGCACGTGACGACGCGGCCCGCGCGCGCGACGATGCGAGCCCGCTCTTGAAGTCGACGTCCTCGAGCCGCGCGACCTTCGCGTCCTTCTCGATCTTCTGGCCCTCCTCGACGTAGATCTCGGCGATCCGGCCCGGCACCTTCGCTGCGACCTTCGCGTAGATCAGCGCGACGACGTTGCCGCTCGCCGACAGCTGCACCGAGCCTTGAGCCGGCGACACCATGCGGATCTCGTCGGTCTTGACCTCGCCGGCGCCGCCGAGCGCACCGGAGACCTTGGGATAGATCACGAACACACCGACCGCACCGACCCCGAGGATGATCAGGGCGATCACGAGCAGGCCTCCCAGCGATCGTCGCGGTGGGGCGTTGCGATCGATCTTGAGAGACGCCAGGTCCTGAGACAGCTGGTCGGTCATGGCGGTCGAATCGGTCGGCATCGTGGAGGAGAACCCCGGAGGTGTAAAGGGAGCCGGTAAGCAAGGCGCAGGCCGCGACCCGTCGCATCTGCATGACGAACGAGCGCGCGTGAATGCGACAGCTGTCGGCGATCTCGACAGTAGAACTGCTTCGCCTGACGAAAAGGCAGTCAGGTCCGAGGCCGCCGCCACGCGCAAGCCCGTGAATCGACCGTGTTAGGGTGAGGAGTGACCGCGCTTCTGGGCATCTGCGGCAGCCTGCGGCGGGCGTCGATCAATCGCTCCTTGCTCCAGGCCATCGGAGCCGCGCTGCCCGCGGGGGCGACCCTGGCGATTCACGATTCGGTCGAGCTCCCACTGTTCAACAGTGATGTCCCGGAGTCGGCTTCGGTTACTGCGATGAAGCAAGCGATCGCCACCGCGAGTGGCGTGGTGTTTTCGGTGCCCGAGTACAACTACTCGATCCCGGGCGGCCTCAAGAACGCGCTCGACTGGATCTCGAGCCCACCAGTGCGCTCGCCGTTGCGCGGCAAGCCGGTCGCGATCGTCGGTGCGACCAGCGGCATGAGCGGCACGATCCGCGCGCAGCTCCACATGCGGCAGATCCTGCTGTTCAGCGATTCCCAGGTGCTCGCGCAGCCGGAGATCTTGATCCCGCGCGCACACGAGCGCTTCGATACCGCCGGTGTGTTGACCGACGAACCGACGCGCGCATTACTCGCGAGGTTCGGCGTGGCGTTCGTGGAGTTCTGCGGGCGTCACAAGAACGAGTCTTGATAGCCGGCATCTTCGATCGCGAGCGCGGCTTGCGCGGTCTTGAGCGGCTTCTCGGTATCGGCCATCACCGCGAGCTCGTCGGTGCGCGTCGCGCCGATCGAGCTCTCGTACGCACCCGGATGTGGCCCGTGCGGGATCCCCATCGGGTGGTGCGAGATGCTGCCGGGGTTGACGCCGCGACGCGACGTGAAGTTACCGGCGGCGTAGAAGATGATCTCGTCGCAGTGCGTCGAGCTGTGCGGGTACGGGCACGGGATCGCCTCGGGATGGAAGTCGAGCAGGCGCGGCACGAAGCTGCAGATCAACGCACCGCGCGCCGCGAACGTGCCGTGCCACGTCGGCGGGAGATGGATCGAGCTGACGCGAGGCTGGAAGTTGAGGATCGGGAACGCCCACGGATACACGGTGCCGTCCCAGCCCACGGTATCGAGCGGCGAATTCTCGAGCGTGAAGCCGTGCCACACACCGGCGCGTCGCACGACGAGATCCCGAAGGTTCTCGTCGAGCGGGCCGCGAAACACCGGGCGCTTGAAATCGCGGTGGCAGTAGGGCGCGTCCATCCGCAGCTGGCCGACCTCGTTGCGCCACTGCGTCGGCACGTGGAGCCCACCCGTGAGCGAGAACCACAGCCAGTGCTGCGGTTCGGCGGAGGGGAGGAAGCGATGGATCATGCCGCGCGGCACGAACACGTAGTCGCCTTGCGCGAAGTCGACGTCGCCGAGCACGGTGCGGACGACCCCGCCGCCCGCGTGGACGTAGATCAATTGATCCGCATCGGCGTCGGAGATGTAGACCGGATCAGGCGCCGTCGGAAACGCGACACCGGAGATCACGTCGTCGTTGAACAGCAGCGGGATGCGCCCGTCGATCTGCGGCCCGCCGTGCGACGCCAGCTCCGGCGACTTGTAGTGACGCTTCGCGAGCGAGCGCGCTGAGACCTCCACGGGTGCGATCCAGCCGTGCTTGGCGACCGCGAGCCGCTGCGTGTGCGGGCGCTGCAGGTGATAGAGGATCGTGTACGGGCCCTCGAAGCCATCGCGCGTGAAGCACTCCTCGAAGCGAAGCTCGCCGTCCGGGCCGCGCAGCTGGATGTGATGCTTGCGAGGAACCTCGCCTGCGATCATGCGGTCGAGCATTTGATCACCCGCCCGCCTGCTTTTGCTCTCGTTCGATGCTCTCGAACAGCGCGCGGAAGTTCCCGGCGCCGAAGCCGCGATCGCCCTTGCGCTGGATGATCTCGTAGAAGAACGGGCCGGCGGCGGGATCCTTGTAGAGGCCCGCGGCCTCCTTCAAGAAGATCTGCAGCATGTACGCGTGCTCGTGATCGCCGTCGACCAGGATGCCGAGATCGCGCAGCGTCGGGATTTCCTCGTCGATCTTCTGGATGCCGGTCTTCGCGATTCGCTCCGGCAGCATGTCGTAGTAGCTGCCGGGCGTCGGCATGAACGTGACGCCGGAGTCGCGGAGACCGCGCACGGTGTCGATCATGTTCGCGCACGTCAGCGCGACGTGCTGCACGCCGTCGCCGCGCAGCTCCTCGTTGAAGATGTTGATCTGCGAGCTCTTGAAGAACGGGCGAGCCGGCTCGTTGTTCGCGAACTTGGTGCCGGACGCGGGCTCCCACATCACGATCGACTTGAGGCCCGAGCCCGTCGTTCGTCCCGGCTCGACATCGGAGGTGTGGAACTCGACCTTCCACATCTGCTCGAAGCCCAGCACGTGCTCGAGCCACAGCAGCATCGGCTTCATGGTCTGGAAGTTCGACGTGACGTGATCGATCTCCTGGAAGCCGTACGGGTTCAGCGGCGTGGTGGGCGCGGGAGACGCGATCGCGCCCGGATACAAGGGGGC
>JACCYD010000061.1 GCA_013696695.1 Deltaproteobacteria bacterium
GCTGCAGCGACACCGCCGCGAAGCCCGTGATCTCCGCGAGCCACGCCTCGAGCTGCTCGAACATCGCCTTGTAGCCGCCCCACTGCTCCGCCGGTGCGAACGGGTGCAGCCGCCCGAACTCGGGCCACGTCACCGGCAGCATCTCCGTGGTGGCGTTGAGCTTCATCGTGCAGGAGCCGAGCGGGATCATCGATGTGGTGAGCGACAGATCCTTCGCCTGCAGCCGGTTCAAGTACCGCAGCAGCTCGTGCTCCGCGTGATAGCGATGGAACGTGCCGTGCTGCAGGAACTTCGAGGTGCGCGCGAGCGCCAGCGTGGGCAGCGGGGTCGATTCGATCAATTCCTCGACGGCAAATGGCAGCTCGGCCTGACCGGCGGCCGCGGCGAATGCCTCGAGCAAGTCGTGCACGTCGGTGAACGTGGTCGTCTCGTCGCACGAGATGCCGAGCCCATCGGTGAAGCGTCTCAGGTTGATGCCGCGATCGAGCGCGCGCGCGAGCACGTCGGCTTGGCGATGAGCATCGGCATCGACGCGCAGCGTGTCGAAGTGTGCACCGCCGCGCACGTTGAACCCGAGGCGACCGAGCCCTGCGGACACCACGGCCGTGAAGCCGCGCACGCGCTCCGCGATCCGCACGAGCCCCTCGGGCCCGTGATAGACGGCGTACATCGACGACATGATCGCGAGCAGCACCTGTGCGGTGCAGATGTTCGACGTCGCCTTCTCGCGACGGATGTGTTGCTCGCGGGTCTGCAGTGCGAGCCGGAACGCGACCTTGCCCTTGGCATCGCGCGACACGCCGATGATGCGGCCCGGCAGCTGGCGGCGGAAATCGTCCTTGGTGGACAGGAACGCGGCGTGCGGCCCGCCGAAGCCCATCGGCACGCCGAACCGCTGCGTCGTGCCGATCGCGATATCCGCGCCGAGCTCGCCGGGCGGCGTCAGCACCGTCAGCGCGAGCAGATCGGTGGCCATCACGACCGCTGCGCCCGCGGCGTGGATCTTCGCGCAGAGCGCGCGGTAGTCCTCGACCCGGCCGTCGGTGGTTGGATACGACAGCAGCACGCCGCAGACCGAGCTATCGAGCCCGGCCTCGATCTCCTGCGCAGTGCCGACCTTGAGCTCGATGCCCAGCGGCTCGGCGCGCGTGGCCGTCACCGCGATCGTCTGCGGGTGGGTCTCGGCCTGCATCCAGAACGTCAGCCGTTTCCGGTCGGCACGCTCGACGCACATGTTCATCGCCTCGGCGGCGGCGGTCGCCTCGTCGAGCAGCGATGCGTTCGCCATCGGCAGCCCGGTCAGGTTCTCGATTATCGTCTGGAAGTTGACGAGGGCCTCGAGCCGGCCTTGCGAGATCTCGGCCTGGTACGGCGTGTACTGCGTGTACCAGCCCGGGTTCTCGAGGACGTTGCGCAGGATCACCGCCGGCGTGATCGTGTCGTAGTAGCCCTGGCCGATGAACGACCGCAGCACGTGGTTGTCGGCTGCGAGGTTCTTGAGCTCCCCGATCAGCTCGTGCTCGCCGAGTGGCTCACCGAGCTCGAGCTTCCGGGTCAGCCGGATCGCGGAGGGCACCGTGGCATCGGCGAGCTCGGCGAGGCTCTTGTAACCGAGCGCGGCGAGCATCTCGGCGATCTCGGACTCCTGCGGCGAGATGTGGCGGCGAGCAAACGTATCGGATGGTGCGAGCAGCTCGGGTTGCACGGGCGCACCCTACCGCAGGGCGAACGCCTTGAAAACCGCGAGATCACACCCTAAACAGGGTCAGATAGCGCTCGGGAAAATCCGCGAGCTCCATCTGGCCCTGGCACTCGGGACACGGCATCGGCGGCGCCTTCAGCCGCTGGAGCTGTTCGGCATGCGCGACCGCATCGATCAGGGGGGCCACCTCGGCCCCACACGCGTTGCACGCGTACTGCGCGTGGAACGAGGCGATCCGGACGTTGTTGCCGAGGTCGGGGATCAGATTCATCTGCGTGATCAGCACGTCGGCGACCCGCTCGAGGGTGACCGTGCCGCGCTCGCGAAGCCCGCGCAGCAGGCGGATCCACTCGCGCATCCCGATCGAGTTCACGAACGTCACGCCGGAGGTGTCGATCACCACGTTCGCCGGCAGCTGGGACACCAGCTCGCCGAGCGGGCTGGCGTCGTCGATCCGTCCGGTCAGGGTCAGCCGCTCCCCCGCGATCTCCACGTCCAACCTGCCGAGCTTCATGGTGCCCCCACGGTCCCGATGAACGCGTGAAACGACGCGCCGCGCGCCAGCTCGGTCGGCTTGTGGCGAACATCGAGCAGCGCGATCATCTCGGTCAGCTGCGACGGCGCGACGCCGATCACCAGTTGATTGCAGCATGCGTAGGCGAGCGGAAGCCCCATGCCCTCCGACTGCGCGGCATTCTGCTTGCCGGCGGCGAGCTTCGCGCCAATGGCGCGCGGATCGATCGAGCCCCAGCGATCTCGCACCTCGATCGCGAGGTAACGCCCGTCGGTGGCCCATCGCACGGTCACCGCGTCGCGATCGGCCAGCGTGCGACTCGCGTCGCGTGCCTCGGTTGCCCGGAACCGCGCACCGGACTCGTCGACAGGCGCGCCGTAGACGGCGTTCGAGATCAGCTCGTCGGCGATCACGCTGACCATCGAGCTGATGCGATCGGGCAAGCCGACCGCGATGATGTCCTTGGCCATCAGATTCACCGCGACCTCGCGCGCCCGCGTGTCGTCGAGCGCGTAGGTCCGGATCTCGGCGCCCCACGTCATGTACTTCTCGAGGCCGAACGTGTCGCCGCGGATCAGCTTCTGGACGGTGGCCAGCAGCTCCTCGGCGAGGATCGGCATCGGGTGTGCGATGACGTGGCTCCAGCCGGCCGAGAGCAAGGCATCGATCCCGGCGGGCTCCGCCGGTGCGAGCCCCTCGCCCGGCACCGCGATCCAAGCGCGCGCCGGACGCTCGCACAAGCCGACGTTCGCCCGCGCGATGCCGGCGTCGACGATCGCGATGGTGTCGCCATCGACGGCCTTGATCAGCGCGTCGACATCGGTGACCAGCTCGACTGGCAGGGGCGTCGCACCGACGAGCCGCACCAGCGCACGCTGCGCCTTGCGCTCGGGATGGGCGACGACGATCTTGCCGCTTCCCGCTGATTGCACGTCGAGCAATATATCAGTACAGGACGCCGAGCGTGGCGATGCCGCCGATGGTGCGGTCGAGCGCTCCGCCGATGTCGATCGAGGTGGCTACCCCGTCGCGATTGCGCGACTTCTCACCACCACCGGTGAACACGTAGCCGATCTGCGTGTACTCGGCGACGACCCGGATCGCGAAGCGATTCTTGAGCACGATGTCGAAGCCCGCCTGGGCATCGAACCCGAACACCTTCGCGCGGCCGTATTGATCCGAGTCTGCGATCCGACCGGCGTCCTGGACCAGCATGACCTCGTTGGTCGACACCAGCGCGAAGCTGCCGCCGAGCGGGATCCGGAAGCCGAGCATCGGCGCGAGGTACTTGTAGTCGGTGTCGGGTAGATCGAGGTTGAGATCGCGATTCATGAAGCCGCTCTGGACGATGAACTGGCGGCGGCCATACCCCGCACCGACCGTGATCGACGGCGACGTGTCCGCGCTACCCAGCAGGATGCGATAGCGAGCACCGACGAGAAAGTGCAGCTGCTTGACCTTGCCGACCGCGCCGGGCTCGAGCGTGGTCTGCACCTTCGACGACAGCACCTGGTCGAACTCGAACGCGATCCCGATGCCGGCTGCGGGACTGTTCGGGTTGCCGAGCGCGAGCGGAAAGATGTCGCCCTCGACGTGCGCACCGGCCACCGGTCCCGGCTTGAATGGCTGGGGCTGCTGGTTCTCGGCCGCGAGCTCGGGCGTGAATGTGAATGTCAGCTGGCGGGTCGACACCGAGCTGCCGACATCGATGCGAAACGCGGCGCGGTTCGCGGTGTGCGGGCTCGGCTTGGCATTCAGACGGCGCTTGATCGCGGCCTCGTCGTCGACTTCCTCGTCTTCCTCTTCTTCGTCTTCCGCCGTCGCGGTCTTCTTGACGGGTTTGTCGTCCTCGTCGGGCTCGCCGTCGGCCTTGAGCTCCTTGCCCGGCTGTTTCTTCTTCTTTTTCTTCTTCGTCGGCTCGGGCTTGTCGTCGTCCTCGACCTGCGCGGTCGTCTTCTTGACCGCTTTCACCGGCTTGTCTTCGGCGGGCGGCGTCGAGACCTTCTCGACCAGCTTCTCGCGCAGCGCTTCCTTGAACTTCTTCGAGCGCGGGTTCGAGAACTGGACCGAGAACCCTTTCACCTTCTTGCCGCCGACGAACACCTTGAACTTGAGCAGCTTGCTGGTGCCCTCTCGGCCGAGCGTGCCTGACACCACGGCATCGGCCTCGAGATCGGTGGAGAGCTTCTTGGCCTGCTTCTCCGAGACGTCGGGCAGCTCGATCTTGAGTCGATCGATCGCGCGGTTGGTCTCCTTGGCGCCGATCACCGACAGCTCCTTGCCGTCGATCGCCTCGGCCACCGCCTCGCGCAGATCACCGCTGTCGTCACCGTCGATCGCCGTCAGGGCAACCTTGGGCGCGGCCACCGCGGTTCCGACCGCCAGTACCAGGAGTAACGCGCTGACGACGAATCGCATAAGCCCGGGCAGACGCCGATTATACACGGTCCTCCGGGACGGCCAGCTGCCTGCTTCTGACACCTCGCGACCCTCCAGGCCGCTTGCCAAGTGGCCGAAGCCATGGCCTGCTCGTCGCGTGGATCCCGTCGACCGCACAAACCTCCGAATCACCGGCCGGCACAAGGCAGTTACCGGCCCATCCGTCACCGTCGAGAACGATGTCCTGGTGATCGTCACACAGGTCTTCGGGCCCCGCGGCGATAACCTGGTCGGGATCTCGGGAGTCGACTTCGACGGCTACCCGGCGGTCACGCTGGGCCTCCGCGCCGGCGACCGCGAGGGGCTCGTGCATCTGTCACCGATTCACGGCGATGGCCGTAAGTCCAAGCCGTTCGACCTCGCCGATGGCACCAAGTGCGAGCTGTTTTGCCCGGTGTCGAAGCAGCCGCTCGACCTCGTGGGTGAGGTCGAGGACGGCTCCGGGGCGCGCTACTTCGCGATCTATCTCACACCGCAGCTTTCGCGCGGCTCGATGGTGATGATCTCGGATGTCTGGGGTCACTACCACTCGCGGATCATCGACGACTTCGAGCTGATCTCGGCCTGGGCCGCGCGCCACGACTGAGCCGGTTCCGGCACAGATCTCTCTAAGAGGCCCATTTCTCGAGCCGCTACAGGTCCCACAGATAGAAGTACGCGCGCAGGTTCGCGTTCGCGAGCGGCTTCTTGATCCGCGGGCGGCCGATCGCGTGAAACATGACCTCTTCGAACATCGGGCTGCCGACCAGGAAGCCTGCGCGCCAGGAGCCGGCTGCTGCCCCGCGACCGAACCGGCGCAGCGTCGTGCCCAGCGCCTGATAGATGTCCTCGAGGTCGTGCTCGTTGAGTCGCTCACCGTACGGCGGGTTAGAGATGATCAAGCCCCCGCCCGGTTCGCGGCCGTGCTCGCGCACGATCTCCGCGATCGCTTCGGGCTTCAGCGTCGCGACGTCGCCGCGTTGCCACGTCACCTTGACCCCAGCCGCGCGGGCGTTGTCGCGTGCCGCGGCGAGTGACTCGAGATCGAGATCGCAGCCGATCGCGATCGGATCGGCGTCTGGAAACAGCGGCTCGGCGGCGCGCCCCATGCCAAGTGCGGTGAGCGTCGGAACGTCGCGTGGCGTCACGCGCGCGGCGTGGATCGCCTCGATCGGAATCGTGCCCGCGCCGCACATCGGATCGACGAGCACGTCGTTGCGCGAATCGTAGCGACACAACATCAGCAGCACCGCGGCGAGGTGCTCGCGAAGCGGCGCCGCACCGGCATCGCGCCGCCACCCGCGTTGCGACAGCGAGCCACCGCCGAGATCGATCGACACCACGAGCTCGTTGTTGTCGTCGAGCCGCGCCACCCAGCGCATCGCCGGCCGCTCGGGATCGACGTGCAACTGCAAGCCGCGGCGATGCGCACCGTCGAGCAGCGCGTTCTTCACCGTGCCGACGATCTGGCGCTCGCCGGCTGCGAACTCTTCGACCCGCCTCGCCTCGACCGAGATGCCGTCGCCGTCGCGCCACAGCTTGCGTGCATCGCCGGCGATGTCCGTCATCAGATCGTCGTAGAGCGCCTCGAGCCGCACCGCCTTCGAGCGATAGACGTCCCACAGCACGCGCGTCGGCGTGCGCAGATACGTGGTCGCCGCCCACGCGAGATCTGGATCGAACGGCAGCACGAGCTGGCCGAGCCCTTCCTTGCGCGGCTCGGGTGGCCGGACCTTGAGCGCGCGCTTGCACACGCGCACCAGCTCCGCCGCCATCACCACGTTGGTCTGCGTCGAGCCGACGATGCGAAGCTCGTCGATGATCACAGCTGTCCGTTCAGCGTGGCGAGCAGCCCGCACTCCGCGAAGAACCGCTTGCCGAGATACTTGCCGCGCGCGAGCGTGCCGGCGGGACCCTTCGGACGATCGTGCAGGTAGCGCCGCGCGAGCCGCGCGATGTCCGCATCCCAGTCGAGCAGGTACCAGCTCACGATCGTTGCATCATCACTGTCTCCAGCGCCTTCGTCGCCGTCGCGGCGACTAATAGTTGCGCGCGCCAGCCACAACGTACGCTGCAGCTTCGCGATCACGCCCTCGCCCACCATCGCGATCGCCGGATCCTCGACCACCCGCCACAGGCCGCTCGGATCGAGAGCAATCGGCACGGTCTTGATCTCGACATCGCCTTGCCAGTCGGGCTCGTCGCCGGTCTCGCGCACGCCGAGCAACGCCTGCGCGCGCATCCCCCACGCACCCTTGTCGCGGCCTCGCGCACCGAGTCGCACGCCGATCGCCGCATCGGCGGCCGCGAGCAGATCGTCGACGGTCTCGGGCTCGTCGACGGGCGGCCTCGGATCCGCCGGCGCCGGCACGTGCCGCGGATAGACTTCGCTCGGCGGAAACAGCCCGCGCGGTGCTGCCTGGACCACGAGGTGACCGCCGAGCACCACCGGTGCCGGCTGAACGCCGCGCCCGACATCGACGCCACCGCGCTCGAGGGCTGCGCCTGCATCCCATAGCTTCGCGCGGAGCTCCCACGATCGGGCGCCGGCCGCGACGTCGACGCGAAGCGCGGTCGCCAATGCCGCGAGCTCGCCGCGGGTCAGCGCGTTGAGGAGCCCGCACAGGTCGTCGCCCCAGCGCGCGATCACGTGCTCGATCGCCTGATCGTTGTCGAGCACGCGGGGGCGCGCCGCGATCGTGCCGAGCAGCCCCGGGCTGTCGAAGCGCCCGACGCGCATCGCCGCCAGCCGGCGCACCGCCTCGGGCGGCAACCGCGTGGTCAGGTGCTCGACAGCGTTCACGCGTCCAGCTTAGTCGAGCGCGAGCGGAGCCGCAGCGCGATCCAGCCCGCGAGCGCCGCGATCACCGCGAGAGAGATCGCGAGGGTCGCCTTGAGCCGCGTCTTCGATCCGGCCTCGACGGTGAACGGTCCGACCTTGGCGAGCACCGGCCGAACAGCGCCGACCTCGACGACGATCGTCGGCTCGACGCTCGGCGCGGCGACGGCGATCAGGCTGCGCGCTGCGGCCTTGGTCGCATCTCGATCGGCC
>JACCYD010000099.1 GCA_013696695.1 Deltaproteobacteria bacterium
GATCACCGCACCGGTGACGATCGTGAGGCCCGCGGCGATCAGCAGGTACATGCCGACCGCACCCGAGACGAGCTCGACACGCATCGCGAAGATCGAGAACAGCGCGATCGCCGCCGCGATGATGGTCGCGGTGGTCGCGCCTTCGAGTGCGCTCTGGACCCGGATCCGCGTCCTCGCTCGGCCGACCAACCACGTGATGAGTGCGGTCGACGAGGCAGGAATCGTGGTCACGGGGGCTGATTTGTTAGCTTCCACGATCACTCCCTTTGGTGGACCCGAGCCTGAGAATCGGGTCGCGCAGTCCGTCTAACGTTCGAGGATAGCACCAACATTCCACGTGCCAGTCCGGCTTTAGGTCTATCTCCCTCAGTGGTTTCGAGCGCATCGATGCGACACCGCAGCGACGTGAACGGTTGCCGAAGACCTCGACTTGCCTACACCGAACTACCCGATCGGTAGGTGGGGCGGGCTCACAAGTCGAAGGCGCCGAGGGAGAACTTGTTGCTAGTCGTATCGAGCACCTCGAACGACTCGCGCCCTCGCGGGGTCGGGAGCAGCGAACGAATGCCGGTGATCCGGCCCGCTTCGGTGACCACGAAGTACCGCCGGCCGATGGGCGCCCGCGCGCGATCGTTGATGTACTTGGTGAACTCGACGTTGTTCGGGTTCGGAAACGAAGTCTTCATCTCCGGCAGGAACGGCCAGATCTCGCCACCGGCCCAGAAGTTTTCTCCTCGCCAATAGAGCTGCCACGCGATCAGCCGATCTGCATCCACTACTTTGATCGGCTTGCGAGCGCCCCGCTTGCCGGCCTTGCCGCGGGTCAGATCGCTTTTGAGCTTGTCGCGTTGCCCTGGCACCAGCGTGACCTCGACCGAGTGATCGCCGATCGAGGTGCAGGTGCCGATCAACACGACCTCGTGATCGATCACGCGGTCGTCCTCGGCCTTGTTGACCTGGAGCGTGATCGTCATCGGCTGGCCGACCTGGAGCGTGCTCGGGATCATGGTCTCGAACGTGCGGACGTCATCTTCGTCGTGCCACTCGTCGTAGAGCTGGCCCTCTCCGAAGTACACGAGCTTCTCGCCGTACACCGTACGGTTTTCGTAATAGGTGCGGACCGCATCGCGCATGCCCCAGTGGGTGCCGGCGATCGGCATGTAGACTTGTAGCGCCCAGATACAGATCGCGAGTCCGGCGCCGCCGATCATCGCGACCCCGACCCGCACGTAGCGCGTCGCCGCGACCGCGAGGGCGACCGACGCGAACAGACCGAGCGCGAGGAATGCGTCGGAGGTGTCGATCGCGTACGGATCCGCGTTCGGCCACGGCCGGTCGTACCGGAACACGAACATCTCGATCCAGCGCTCCGGCTCGTACATCAGATCGCGCGTGATCATCAGGACGATGCCGATCGCGAGCGCGGCGTACAGCGGATGCAGCCGCTCGCGCTTGGCGAGCAGATCGTCGAGGAACCACGCGACGAGCAGCGCGAGCGCGGGGATCGCGGGCAGGATGTAGTGGTGGAACTTGGTCTGCACCAGGCAGAACAGCGAGGTGGCGAGGATCGCCCACAGGCCGAGCGTGAAGCGCACGCGTTGCTCGCGAGTGTCGCGGCCGGCGCGCATCATCGTCGCGGCGAACGCGGCGGGCAGCAGCGCGGCCCACAGCCACATGCCGTGGCCGAGCTGGTTCGTGTAGTACTCGAACGTGCCGGGAGAGTTGTCGACGCCCGCGCCGGCGCGGTTGAGGATGTGCGTGTAGAAGTACTCGTCGACGAAGCGCAGGCCTTCCTTGAGCCACATCCCGACGTGCCACGGGATCGCGACGACGATCATCATGACGAGGCCGCGCTTGATCTCGTAGGCCCCGTCGAAGAACTGCTGCCAGCGGTTCATGCACACGAGGTGAAAGAACCCGACGAGGACGACGACGGTGAAGCCGGGCGGGCCCTTCGCGAGCAGGCTGATGCCGAGCAGGAAGTAGCAGCCGATCAGGTAGAGCTGTCGCATCGTCGTGACTGGCCGCATGCCGAGCACGCGTTCGGCCATCTGGTTGGTCGCGATCCACGCCGGCCCGACCCCGCTGCCACCGAGCACGGCGAGCGGGAACGCGAGGCCGCGCACGATGTAGCGATCGACGGAGTGGCGCTCCCACGGCGTCATGATGTCGTCGAACACGTGGCGCCACATCGACTGACCGGGGCGGCGCGCGGGCATCGGCTCGTTGACGATCGCGGCGATCACGCCGCCGATCAGCACGAGCGGTAGCCGCACGATCAACCAGCCATCGCGCGACAGGCCGCACGATAGCCACAGCATGAGCCCGGGCAGCCAGATCGCGGGATTTGGAATCGCCCCGCGAATGCCGAGCTGCGGGCCGCGACCGAAGAACACCGCGTAGTAGATCGCCTGCAGGAGGACGAAGCCGACTGCGATGCCGAACACGATGTGGCGAGCGTCGTAGTGGAAGCGGCCCTTCCACAGCGCGCCGCGCGTGCGGATCGGACGATCGCCATCCTCCATCGCCATCAGGAACAACGCGATCGAGCCGGCGGTGCACGCGACCATCGGCATGTCGGGAATCGCGTTGCGCCCGATCATGCAGAAGATCGGGGTCGAGCCGACGACGAGCAACGCGAGCCACGCGAGGCGCCGGCTGACCAGCCGCGCGAGCATCCACCACAGCATCGTCAGGCCGAACACCGCCGCGCAGATGAACGGCATGCGAATGCCGATCATGATCCGCACCGAATCGGTCATCTCGCCCGAGTAGCCGCCGTCCTCGGCCGCGCCGACGGCACGCAGGCCCGCCGACATCATCCAGAACATCAACACCGGCTTGCTGCGGAAGCCTTCGACCTCGCCGGGCGAGCCGGTCGACGTGCCGACCCAGTTGGTCTTCACGAAGTCGTTGTCCTGCAGCATCGTGCGAGCGACCTCGCCGTAGTGGGTCTCCCACGGATCGACGAGCGAGTAGCTCCAGATGCCGGGCACCATGACGGCGAGCGACACCATGATCACGAGCGCGATCTCGAACCGCAGCGGGCGGCTGCGGTGATCGACAAGCTCTGCGGTCGGCAGATCGGCCTGCACCGAGCGTGAAGCTAACACGCCGAGGGGCCGTGCTAGCGTCGGGCCGTGTCGAGGTTTCCCGACTTATCGGTGGCGGGTGTGGCCGTCCCGGCCTCGATCTTCGCGCGCCTGCGAGAGCATCTCGCGAAATTTCCCGGCGACATCATCCCGCTGCAGATCGGGGACACCCACCTGGCGCCCCCACATCGGCTCGACGAGGTCACCTGGGCGGATCTCGCACCCGGCGATCTCTACGCGTACGGCAGCCCGAACGGCTGGACGCCGCTGGTCGAGGCGATCGCCGCCAAGGCGGCGGAGCGCAACCACATCCACGTCGGCGTGGAAGGCGTTCAGGTCACCTGCGGCGCGACGCATGCGCTGTCGTGCGCGGTGCAGGGGCTGTGCG
>JACCYD010000120.1 GCA_013696695.1 Deltaproteobacteria bacterium
CTGCTCCGGCCTCGATCTCAAGGACGCGATGCGCCGCGGGCTCAAGTCCGGCCCCGAGCTCGAGCGCGGGCT
The DNA here is from genome assembly GCA_013696695.1 of Deltaproteobacteria bacterium. Taxonomy (GTDB): domain Bacteria; phylum Myxococcota_A; class Polyangia; order Haliangiales; family Haliangiaceae; genus JABFXX01. The sequence goes on from JACCYD010000120.1 coordinate 73, forward strand.
GCGCGAGGACTTTCACGGAGCGATCAAGGCGATCATCGAGTGCGATCGGCCCACGATCGCCGCGGTCGATGGCGCGGCCGCGGGCTTCGGCTGCGATCTCGCGCTCGCGTGCGATCTGAGGATCGTCTCCGACCGCGCCGTGTTCGGCGAGATCTTCGTCAAGCGCGGGTTGATGCCGGATGGCGGCGGCACCTGGCTCCTGCCACGCATCATCGGCCTCGGACGTGCGTTCGAGCTGCTGCTCACCGGCGATCTGGTGCGCGCCGAGGAGGCCTATCGCATCGGCCTCGCGAATCGCGTGGTGCCGCAGGCCGATCTGATCACCGTCGTCACCGAGCTGTCGGAGCGGCTCGCGAAGGGGCCACCGCTGGTGCATCGCCTCGTCAAGCGCTCGGTCTACACCGGGATGTCCGGTGATCTCGCCAGCGCGCTCGAGCGCGAGGCCACGGGGCAACTTCAGCTGCTCGGCAGCGAAGACTTCCGCGAGGGCATCATGGCGTTTTTGGAGAAGCGGGAGCCGAGCTTCCGGGGGAACTAGGCTCCGCCGGATCGTCCGGATCTTCCGACGGGCGATCCTTCAGATACAGCTTCGACATGCAGGTGATCATCTCGGCGGCGAACGCCTGGGCGCGGTGATGCGGCTTGCCGTCCTGCTTGGGCAGTCGCTTGATCGCTTCCTCTCCGCACGGGACGGTCTGGCAGGCGCAGACCTCGTCGCGGATCGCCTTCACCTGCCGCAGCGTCTCGTCGCGACAGCCGAGCAAGGCGATCGCGATCAAGGCTGCACAGCGCATCGCAACGAGCATACGACACGCAGACCTGTGCGCTAAGCCACGCACATGCATTCGCACCGCGGATGGGTGACAATCGTCGAGATGACGATCGCGGTGCGTGCATCTGTCGTGACCTTGGCGGTGCTTGCGGCCGCACCTGCCAGTGCGGACGTCGCGGTCCTGATGGGCAACGTCCACGGTGGCGGAATGGTGGGCAAGGGGACCGGCGGAGATCAGCAGGACGAGGCGTTCTTCGCGAACGCTCCGAACGGGGTGTACGGCGCCACGGTCACCGGTCGGTTCCTGTTCCTCGCCGCCGAGGTCACGCACCGCCAGTACTCGTTCGTCGGTGGCGAATTCGAGAACACCCTGCGCACGTGGACGCAGTTCTCGGCCGGCGTCGACTTCGAGATCGGGCTGGGCTCGACCCAGCAGAAGAAAGAGCGCAAGGGCAGCTTCTTCCAGGTCTCGGCGATGGCGGGGTTCGGCGTCGGCACCGGCCAGCAGGTCGACCCGCCGCTCGACAACAGCCAGATCACCGACAAGGGCTTCATGCTCGGCGGGAAGGTCGCGCTCGGCACCCACCTCAGCAAGCACTTCGACTTCGGCCTGATGGTGCCGGCGCAGTTCGGCTACTTCTTCAAGAACGGCGTCGCCGCGAACGACCTGACGAACCACTACCAGGGCATCCACGTCGAGGCCCTGCTGTTCCTCCGTGTCTACCTCAAGTTGATCTGAGGCTGATCCGAGCTCATACGTGAGTACTTAAGCCGCCGGGCGGGCCTTGCGCCTGCACTTCCACTTGCACTAATCACGTCCACTTGCACTTGACCGTTAAGACTTTGGGCTTGCACGTGCATAGCGGGGAGAACTCGACGGTGCAGACCGGGTACATGGGTCGGATTTCTGTCTGACCTGCTTGTTCTTGAAGGGCACTGAGTAAGGTCTCGTCACGTCGTCGTCGAGTTCTCGCCCCGCAACGGTTCAAGATCGATCCACGCGACAACTCCTTTGGGACAGGCGGCCGGACACATGAAGAACAGTGTTGGTTCTGGGAAGGGGCAGGAAACGAGTGCGCGGTGCAGGTCTTAACCGGCAAGTGCAGGTGGAAGTGGCTCGTGCAAGTGCAACTGGAGGTGGCAAGGGCGGCCGAATCG
>JACCYD010000125.1 GCA_013696695.1 Deltaproteobacteria bacterium
CGCCTGCAGTGCTCGATCTGCCGGCCCGATCCAACAGGCGAGCATCGCGCGGGCCTCAACACGATCGCCGTCGAGCGCGCCGACGAGCTCGATCACCGACTCGTCGAGTGCAGCGCGTGCCTGACCACGTATGCGGCGGAGCAAACACCGGATGGCTGGACGTGGATGCCGCAGGAGAGGCGCAACCGCGATGGCTCGCCGGTTACCGAGGCCGTGATCGAGGAGGCACCCGCGACCGCGCCGAACGAGCACGAAACCGACACGCCCGGGTTCGTTCGCTTCGTATCATCGGCAACCGGCGAGCGGCGCCTGCGCGTCCTGTCCGAGACTGCGACGACGCTCGAGCTGTTCCACCGCGACTCGGAGTACGACTCAGCGCTCGTCGCCGAGGGGTTCGACGTCGAGGAGATCACCGAAGGGGGCTCGTGGGTGAACGACTATTCCCCCGGAACCCGCTACGAGCATCGGCTCGTCGTGGACAAGGTCGACCCACGGATCGTCAGGCAGCTGGTCGGGCGCGCCGCGGACAAACCTGCCACGCCAACGCCGCTCGCATCACAACCGCACGTCGATCTCGACCGCGTCGGCAAGGCCACCCACGTTCACGTGCGCGGCGTCCGTGTGGCGGTCGTCAAGGAGACCGCGGATGTCATCGAGCTGACGTACACCAACGACGATGTCGAGCTAGATACGCTGGCCGACGTGGGCTTCGATCACCGGTATGACTACGACGAGCGCGGCGGCAGGGACTGGCACGTCTACACGCTGCAGACCGCGAAGACCGATCCGCGCCTCGCCTTCGAGCTCGTCGAGTATCACGGCTATCACCTGAGAGTGATCGAGCGGCAGCCGTACGGCGTGCTGGTCGTCGCCCACGAAAACCTCGCCGGCGTGCTCCGCTTCAAGGTTCACGAGGTTGCTTACGCATGGCTCGCCGACGCAGACGTCCGCCCTGCGCGCCCGCGTGCGCATCTCATCGAGCCCGATCGGATCCCAGCCCTCGCGAAGCAGCGCTTCGTCGGCTACGCACCGCGCGGTGAAGAGCTCGCCGTGTGCGACGAGACTGCGCATGCGTTCGTGCTCGCCGGCGTCGGCGAGGTTCCCAAGCCGGATCCGATCTACGGCAACGGCGTGCTGAGCTGGGCGCGCTATCGCGGCGTGCTGCTCCGGGTGATCGCCGAGCAGGACAACGAGCTGCTCCTGGTGGCGCACGAGAACCTGCGCGAGCACCTCGACTTCATCGACCTGGGAGCACTGTGCTGCGCGTGGATCCCGCGCGCCGAGACCGAGAAGGTGGTCGCCGCGCAGGCGACCGTCGTCGACCCCGACGTCGGGCGCTTGCAGGCGGTCGCCCATCGACTCGGCGGCCAGGATCACGTCGAGGTCCGCGGCGTCGCGCAGCCCCTGCGTGTCCTCGGCGAGACCGCCACGATGCTCGAGCTCGAGCAAATCGGCACGATCGCCAAGTGCGACAACCGGCTGATGGGGCCGTTCGCGCACGTGATCGCGACGTCAGACGGATTCCACTACCGCATCGTGCTCGTGCTCGACGACTGGTATCTCGCGGTGGTCCACGAGAGCTTTCCGCTCCAGTACAAGTTCCTGCGGGAGCCCGGCGCGCCGGTCGCGTTTCGCTGGTTCCCGTCACGCGCGATCAACCCGGTCGCGATGGTCGACAATCCGAGCACCGTCGATCTCTCCGTTCACGCATCGGTCGACGTCACGATCGACGGCGTCGTCCATCGTTGTCCGGTCAAGATCGAGTACCCCGAGTCGCTCGACGTCGTGCTCGGCGGCAACGATCTTCGAATCGACAAGCTCGACCCGCGCGTCGGCGGGGCGCACGAGCGGATCGGGTTCTTCGACGACGCCGGGCGCGGCATGCACGTTCGCGTGGCCGGCATGCGCGATGGCCAGATGATGCTCGTCGTCGATGACAGCTACGCCAACAAGTACAACGGGTGGGAGAGTGGTCCGGGCATGGGTTGGCGCCTCGTCGATCCGGCGCTCGTGACCGAGCCAGCACCGAGCAACGACACCCTGTACCGCAGCCAGAAGGTGACGCTCGCCGGCCACGAGCACGCGGTGCAGATTTTCGACGAGACCGCCGACATGTTCGTGCTCGAGAGCGGCTCGATCGCCAAGACCGACCACACGCTGATCGGCCCGTACGGTCGCCTCGTGATCCTGAAGGGAAATCTGCTACGGGTCGCCGAGGAACGCCGCGACAAGTTCCTCGTCATCGCGCACGGCCGGCTCGGCGCCGCGCTCGGATTCACGAGCTACACCTACGACGGCCACACGCTCGGATGGCGCTGGTTCCTGCCTTCCGAGCTCGATGCCGTGTGATACACGAGCGGCATGTACACGAACGCGAAGGCCGTCTACGCCGCGCAGCTCGCCGAGATCGAAGCCGCCGGCCTGACCAAACGTGAACGCATCATCGCGTCGCCACAGTCGGCGCACATCGTCACGGCGGGCAAAGACGTCCTCAACTTCTGTGCGAACAACTATCTCGGGCTGTCGAGCCATCCACGCGTGGTAGCGGCGGCCAAGCGGGCACTCGACGAGCGCGGCTACGGACTGTCGAGCGTGCGCTTCATCTGCGGCACGCAGGATCGCCACAAGGAGCTCGAGGCAGCGGTGTCGAAGTTCCTCGGCACCGACGACACCATCCTCTACGGCTCGTGCTTCGACGCCAACGGCGGCTTGTTCGAGACCCTGCTCGGCGAGGAGGACGCGATCATCTCCGACGCTCTCAACCACGCTTCGATCATCGACGGCATCCGGTTGTGCAAGGCCGAGCGCCATCGCTACGAGCACGATGATCTGAACGACCTCGAGGCCAAGCTGAAGGCGACCGCGAACAAGCGGCTCCGCATGATCGCCACCGACGGCGTGTTCTCGATGGACGGCGACATCGCGCGCATCGATTCGATCTGCGACCTCGCCGAGAAGTACAACGCGATGGTGATGGTCGACGACAGTCACGCGACGGGCTTCGTCGGCAAGACCGGCCGTGGCTCGGCGGAGCTTCGCGGCTGCATGCCGCGCGTCGACGTGTTCACCTCGACGCTCGGCAAGGCACTGGGCGGAGCGAGCGGCGGCTTCACCTCCGGCAAGCAAGAGATCATCGACCTGCTGCGCAATCGCTCGCGGCCGTATCTGTTCTCGAACACGCTGATGCCGTCGATCGTCGGCGGTTCGCTCGAGGCGATCGCGTTGATCACCGAATCGACCGCGCTGCGCGACAAGCTCGAGGTCAACACGGTGAGGTTCCGTGAGGGGATGACCAAGGCGGGCCTGAACATCCGCCCCGGCACCCACCCCATCGTGCCGGTGATGCTCGGCGACGCCAAGCTCGCCGGCGACATGGCCCAGCGCCTGCTCGGCCACGGGATCTACGTCATCGGGTTCTCGTTCCCGGTGGTCCCGAAGGGCCAGGCGCGGATCCGGGTGCAGCTGTCGGCCGCCCACTCGGAGGCCGACGTCGATCGTGCAATCGCGGCATTTTCTACTGTCAGTCGCGAGCTCGGCCTGGGTCCCAAGTCGTGAAGCCGGAAGCCATCACTGCGAAGATCCGCGAGTCCCTGCCCGACGCGGTCGTCGAGCTCAAGGACCTGACCGGTACCGAGGACCACTGGGAAGCCCGCGTGATCTCGACGGCCTTCACGGGGAAGTCGCTGATCCAGCGTCACCGGATGGTGATGGCGGCGCTGGCCGAGGAGATGAAGGGTCCCATCCACGCGTTGACGCTGGACGTCAAGACGCCGGACGAGACCGAGTAACGCCTGCCGGGTAGCGTCAGCACCTAACAGGTAAACCTACGTGCGCGCCCTGGAGTTCCGTGTGATCGTTTCGATCTCGGATGGGCGCGGATCTCGCCGCAGAGGAGCAGTTCGGCCCGTATCTCGTGTACGAGCGGCTGGGCGTTGGCGGCATGGCCACGGTGCATCGCGCACTCGAGCGCGGCATCGAAGGCTTCGAACGCATCGTCGCGCTCAAGCGCTTGCTGCCTCACCTCGCGGAGGATGCGAGCTTCATCAAGTCGTTCGTGCGCGAAGCGAAGCTCGCGTCGCTCCTCAGTCACCACAACATCGTCCAGATCTACGAGCTCGGTCGCGTCGGCACCGAGTACTTCATCTCGATGGAGTACATCGACGGACGTGACATCCGTCGGATTCTGCGGCACGCGAGAAAGGTCTCGGGCGCGCCGCCGATCCACGTCACCGTCGGCCTGCTGATCCAGCTCGCCGAGGCGCTCGATTACGCGCACACCAAGTCCGACGAGGACGGCCGCCCGCTCGGCCTCGTGCACCGCGATGTCTCGCCGTCGAACTTGCTGGTCAATCCGGCGGGTCACCTGAAGGTGATCGACTTCGGCATCGCGAAGGCGCAGTCGCAGCAGCTGCGCACGCAGACCGGCCGCGTGAAGGGCAAGCTCGCGTACATGGCGCCGGAGGCGGTCAGCAGCGCCAAGGATCTCGACGCACGCAGCGACCTGTGGGCGGTCGGCGTGATCGCCCACGAGCTACTCACCGCGCGGCCGCTGTTCGCGAGCAAGAACGAATATCAGACGCTGCTCAAGGTCCAGCGCGGCGACATCGTGCCGCCGTCGACGTTCAATCACGCATCGCCACCGGAGCTCGACGCGATCGTGCTCAAGCTGCTCGCGCGCGATCCCGACGAGCGCTTCCTCGACGCCGCGTCGCTGCGCGAGTCTCTGATCGATCTTCGCCGCACGCTCAAGCTGCAGACCGGCTACCGCGACGTCGCGGCCTGGCTCCAGTGGGCGTTCTCGCTCGAAGTCCCGACCGGCGGCTTCGGCCAGGGCACCGG
>JACCYD010000135.1 GCA_013696695.1 Deltaproteobacteria bacterium
CGGGACGAGGATAGACATAACGGCTCTTGTGCTGGATCGAGACGCGCAACGCGTGCGTTTTACCACCGACCGATCAGCGGTAGCTCGATGTCGAACAGGTAAGCCGCAGCCAGCACGCCCGCTCCCGCGGCGACCAGGAGGATCAGCAGGAGACCAACGATTCCCCACCGACTCCGGCGCTTCGGCTGCGCCTGCACCAGGAGCAGGCCGCTGTCCTCGTCGCGCTGCACCGGCAACCCGGCGCTCGGCCGGGCCTGTGCCTGGGCTTGCGACGGCCGCTTCTTGATCGGCTCGGAGAACGCGATCATCGGTGTGCGACCGTCCATCGACACCCGCGCCTGGGACAGCTGCAGCATCGACGGATTCGCCGGCCGTGCGGAGACCGAACCGACGCCGGCCAGCGTCTCGACGGGCTGCGCGAACTCGTCGAGCTCGCGACGCTGATCGGGCGTCAGCGTCACCTCGACGCTGCTCGGCTGATCGAGCATCTCGATCACGCGCTCGAGCTCGCCTCTCGCGCCTTCGCTGCGGACCTGGGTATAGGCCCACTGCACCCACTCGAAGATCTCCTGGTGGGTCGCGAGCGCCTGGCTCTGGTGCCCGAGCACCATGAGCGCCTGGTGCAGCGCATTCGCGCTCTGCCAGCGCTTCGCCGGATCGCGCTGCAGCGCCGTCATCACGATGTGATCGAGCTCGTGCGGCACCTGCGTGTTGAGCCGCGACGGTGGATGGATCGGCATCTCGAGCACCAGCGTCATGGTCTCGAAGTCGTCCTTGCCGGCGAACAGCTTGCGGCCCGTCAGCAGCTCGTGCGCGATCACGCCGACCGCGAACAGATCGGCGCGGACGTCGAGCTGGCCGCCCAGATATTCGGGCGCGATGTAGTCGAACTTGCCCTTGATCGTCATGCCGGTCAGCGGCGTATCGGTCTCGACCTTGCTGGTCACCTTCGCGATGCCGAAGTCGAGCAGCTTCACGATGCCGGTGTTCGAGATCACGATGTTCGACGGCGACACATCGCGATGGATGATGCCGAGGGGGTGGCCTTCGTCGTCGGTGCGGTTGTGCGCGTAGTCGAGCGCGTCGCACAGCTGGAGCAGGATCCCGATCGTGATCCGGATCGGAATCGCACCCGCCGCGAGCTGGCACTGACGGATCACCTGCGTCAGCGTCGGGCCGGGGATGTACTCCATCGAGATGAAGTACGTGCCGTTGGCTTTGCCGAGCTCGTAGGTCTGCGCGATGTTGCCGTGGTGGAGCTGGCTCGCGAGCTGGGCTTCGCGCACGAACGCCTTCACCGTCTCGGGCGAGCTGGCGAGATACGGATGCATTCGCTTGAGCGCGACCGGCTTGCTGAAGCCCTCGACGCCGCGAATCTCCGCGCGATGCACCGTCGCCATGCCGCCGACGCCGAGCTCTTCGTAGACCAGATATGGTCCGAACTGCTCCGCCGACACTCGACGAGGGTATCAGCGTCGACGACTGCGCGTGGTGCCCTGCGCCAGGTGCTTGTTGCGCTCTAGCCAGCGAGTCAGGTCACGTGCCACCACGTCAGACGGATGCGCGATGTCGCCGGTCATCAGCGCGTAGCACGTGGCGAGTGCCGTCTCGATCGCTTGCCGGAGCAGCGGATTGTCGTGCGGGCCGAGGTCCGCGAGGGCTTCCTCGAGCTCGTCTTTACGAGCGAAGACTCGCGCGGCGAGCGGCTGGCCGCGGGTCGCGTCGGTACTGTTCGCGATCTTACGGTCAAGGAATCCGGCCATGAATTGGATAGAGCACGCACCGTGCCAGCAGCTTGCCGTCACACGCGCGTCATGGGCGCACGGGGGCGCCGATGTGTAGCCGCTGATGATCGGCGAGCGTGCAGCGGTTCTGGATCACCGTGATCCCGGCGGCCTCGAGGATCTTCGCCGCGTCGTCGTTGCGGATGCCGAGCTGGAACCACACCACCTTCGGGCGGGGCTTCATCGCGAGGATGTCCTCGACGTGGTCGGGGATGTGCTCGGGGCGCCGGAACACGTCGACGAGATCGACGGGCTCGCGGATCTCGGCGAGCGTGCTCCGCACGGCCTCGCCGAACAGGGTCTGCCCGGCAAACATCGGGTTGACGCCGATCACGCGATAGCCCTCGTCGTGGAGGTACTCGGGGACGTAGAACGCGGCCTTCTCGGGCTCCTGATGGATGCCGAGCACTGCCACGGTCGGTGACGCTTGAAGGATCTCGCGGATGCCGGCGTCGTCCACACCTGAGGAATAGCACCGGAGACCGCTTCGTTGCATAGTCCGGCTCCATGCGTCACCTGCTGTTCGTCGTCGCCGCCCTCGCAGCCTGTGGAAACGACTCCGCGAAGGGCACCGGCGGTGGTGCGCCCCCGCCACAGACGACACCGTCGACGGTCGCGTCGGGCTCGGCGGTCGCGCAAGATCCCACGCCGGCCCCGAAGCCGGAAGCCAAGCCCGAGGATCCGAAGCCTGCCGATCCCACGCCGGCGCCGCCTCCGAAGGATCCGCCAATCGACGGTCACGACTTCACCAGCGCCGGTAAGACGCTCGCCGTCGTCGGCGCCTGCATGACCGGGCCGACCCCCGAGGGGTACTCGGAGAAGCCGGTCGTGGACCACTGCAAGAAGGTCAACACGGTCCAGACCGAGTACGCCGATCGCTGGGTGAAGCTCGCGAAACCATTCTTCGCCGAGCGCGTGCCGGCGACGGCCTCGAAGAAGGTCGTCTATCCGTTCTCGGGCGGCGACTTGTCGACGGCGCTCACCGTGTACCCGGACGCCGACGAGATCACCACGATGTCGCTGGAGCCCGCGGGCGATCCGCGCACGCTCCAGGCGCTCAACGACGCGGCCACCAAACCAATCGGTAAGGCGACGAAGCCGAGCCCGCAGGCGAAGCAAACGCTCGAGAAGGCGCTCGGCACCGTGCGCTACGAGCTCGATTTCCTCTATCGCGTGAACTTCTCGAACACGCGCAACATGATGGATGCGATGCGCTCGGGCACGCTGCCGACGCAGCTGATCTTCAGCCTGTC